>CALWGE010000012.1 GCA_944378225.1 uncultured Merdimonas sp. | reverse complement strand
CAGATAGAAGAGTCATTGATGCTTCATAAAGAAATGGAAAGAAAAGCTGCCAGAGAGCGGGCCATAGAGCTTCTGGAACTGGTAGGAATTCCCGAAGCAGGAAAACGCGTGGATGAATATCCCCATCAGTTGTCAGGAGGTATGCGGCAGCGAGTGATGATTGCCATGGCCCTGGCAGGGGATCCGGAACTCCTGATTGCGGATGAGCCTACCACGGCCCTGGATGTGACAATTCAGGCGCAGATTCTTGATCTGCTGAAAGAACTTCAGGAAAAGCTTCACATGTCAATTATTTTTATCACGCATGATTTGGGAGTAATTGCTGAAATGGCAGATGAGGTTGCAGTTATGTATGCTGGCGAGATTGTAGAGAAGGCTGCCACTCGGGAACTTTTTGATGATCCCAAGCATCCCTATACAATCGGACTTATGAACTCCATCCCGGATATCAATGAGAAAGTAGATCGTCTGAAAACGCTGGAGGGTCTTGTACCCAGTCTGTATGATATGCCGAAGGGCTGTCATTTCGCGCCCAGGTGTCAGTATGCCTGCCCGGAATGTGAGCAGGAAAAAATTCCGCTTACAAATCTGGAAGGCGGAAGACAGATCAGATGCAGGAGGTATGAGAAATGAGTGAAGTGCTTACAGATGTTAAAAATCTGAAAAAATATTTCCCTACCAGCGAGAAGGATAAAGTCGTAAAAGCAGTGGACGATATCAGTTTTCAGATATTTAAAGGAGAAACTCTGGGGGTAGTAGGAGAGTCCGGCTGTGGAAAGTCCACTACCGGCCGTCTGGTTTTAAATCTTCTTACGCCTACCTCAGGAACCATAACCTTCAAAGGGCAGGATTTAAGCCAGTTGAAGAGAAAACAAATGCGTTCTCTGCGCAAGGAAATGCAGATTATTTTTCAGGATCCGTATGCGTCTCTGGACCCCAGAAAAACGGTCATGCAGATTCTGGCAGAGCCTTATCAGATTCACCATCCTGAAATGAGCAGGGAAGAGATTTATGAACAGGTTACCCGGTTGATTGATTGTGTGGGACTGCGGCCTGAACACATCTACCGTTATCCTCATGAATTTTCCGGCGGACAGCGTCAGCGTGTGGGAATTGCCCGTGCGATTGCGCTGAATCCGGAGTTTGTGGTGTGCGACGAGCCGGTCAGTGCTCTGGACGTTTCCATTCAGGCACAGGTTATTAATCTGATGCAGGACATCAAAAAAGAATTTAATCTTACGTACATGTTTATTTCCCATGATCTTCGTATTATTAAGCATTTCTGTGATCGGGTCATGGTTATGTATCTGGGAAATATTGTGGAACTGGGTACCAGAGAGGCGATTTATGAAAAAAGGCGCCACCCCTATACAAAAGCGCTGCTTTCTGCGATTCCTGATATCCGCAATGAAGAAGGACATCAGAGAATTCTCCTTACCGGCGATATTCCCAGTCCTGTAAATCCGCCTTCCGGCTGTCCGTTCCATCCGCGCTGCACCAGCTGTATGGAGATCTGCAAAAAGGAAAAACCTGCTCTGCGCACACTGAAGGACGGAACACAGGTTGCCTGTCATTTAGATATGGAATAATATGAAAAATAATGTATAATTAATATCAGAAACATTTGGAGGTATAAGAACATGAAGAAGATTTCAACTACAAACGCTCCTGCAGCAATCGGTCCCTACTCTCAGGGAATGATTCTTGGAAACCTGGTATTTTCATCAGGACAGATTCCGGTGGATCCCAAAACGGGTGAGATTGTCGGTTCTTCCATTACGGAACAGGCCGAACAGTCCTGCAAGAACGTGAGCGAAGTACTGAAAGCTGGCGGTTCTTCTATGGAAAAAGTCGTAAAAACCACCTGTTTCCTTGCGGATATGGCAGATTTCCCGGTATTTAACAGCGTTTATGAAAAATATTTCGTAAGCTGCCCTGCCCGTTCCTGTGTGGCAGTAAAGGCTCTTCCCAAGGGAGTTCTTTGTGAAATCGAGGCGATCGCATATCTGGAGGAGGAGTAATCCATGGCATCTTTCAGCAATAACGAGATTAAACTGGACGTCTTAAAGAAGCGTGCATATAATTACCGCTGGGCAGAGGTAGATGAGGGAGTCATCCCTCTGACAGCGGCAGATCCGGATTACCCTGCGGCGCCTGAGATTCAGCAGGCTATGATTGATTATATCAATGACGGTTATTTCTCCTATACGCCGAAACTGGGCTATCCGGAATTCTGCGAAAGTATCTCCAGGGCTTTGAAGGCAAGAAAGGGAGAAGACATCCGTCCGGAACTTATTCTGCCTATCGACAGTGCGGCCCGCGGCATGTATGTCATTGCCGAAAGCGTATTGAAGCCGGGAGACGAGATGATTGTCTTCGACCCCGTTGATTATCTGTTCCGTGAATCCTGTCTGGCTGCAGGCGGAACACCGGTATACTTCCCTGCCAGACTGAAGGACGGATATATTGATCTGTCAGATCTGGAAAGCTATATTACCCCCAGGACCCGTATGATTGGTCTTTGCAACCCGCATAACCCTTACGGGGTTCTCTATCGTCCGGAGGATCTGGAACATATTATGGCTTTGTGTGAAAAGTACGATCTTTACATTATGAATGACGAAATCTGGTCAGATATCGTATTCCCGGAAGAACCCTACCGCAGTATTTATACACTTGGAAATGAACGCTGCCGCAGAGTTATGTCTGTATTCGGTTTTTCCAAGAGCTTTGGACTTGCCGGACTTCGTATCGGCTGTGTTTACACCACAAATGAAGAGCTTTTTGAAAAGATCGTAGAAAATTCCGATGTTATGACCACAGCAGGCGGCATTGCGTCTATTTCTCAGGTGGCTGGTCAGGCCTGTATGGATAAGGCTTACTACTGGGTGGATGAGTTCCTGGAGCATCTGAAGAAAAACCGGGATTATGCCGTGGAACGTCTGAACAAAATGCCGTTCATCAAAGCCTATCAGCCGCACGCCACCTATCTGCTTTATGTGGATATCAAAGCCTTCGGTATGCTGAGCGAGGAATTTGTAGAATACATGAAGAAACACGTAAAGCTGGCTGTAGTTTCCGGAGGAGAGAAATTCTTCGGAAAAGGATCGGAAGGATATATCCGCATCTGTTTTGCGACCAGCCGTGAGATTCTGGAAGAAGGACTGAATCGCCTGGAACAGGGAATTCAGATGCTGGTACAGGAGAAACATCTGGCGTAAATAACAGAAGAGGTATCTTATGGAAGGGAGAAATAATAAAGAGATGCATCCATATCTGCAGGCAGTTCTGCAAAGTGCGGAGGGACTCTCTGTGATGCTGGGAAGCCGCTATGAAGTAATTCTGCATGATCTGAGTCATGTGGAGACTTCCATTGTAGCTATCTACGGGAATGTAACAAACCGAAAAGTAGGCGGACCTGCAACCAACTATCTGCTTCAGCTGCTGAAGACCTATGGAGACGAGGCACCGAACAGTCTGAATTACCGGAATGTTCTGCCTGACGGCAGAGTCTTACGTTCTTCCACTATTTTTATTCGCGATGAAAATAATCATATCATCGGCAGTCTGTGTATTAATCAGGATCAGACTGATTTTATTGTGGCATCGAAACTTATGCAGGAACTGACAGCTTTTCAGAAACCTTCGCCGGAAGAGGATCCTGCAGGAGAGTTTTTTGCTCATGATATCGGCGATGTAATGGAAGATATGGTTCGTACTGAACTGGAAATTCTTCAGAAACCGGTAGCTTATATGCAGAAAGAGGACAAGCTGGCCGTGGTTCAGAGAATGGAAAACAAAGGAATCTTTGATGTCAAGGGTGCTGTGGAATACGTGGCGGAAAAGCTTGGCGTATCCAACTATACGATATACAATTATCTGAAAGAAATCCGTTCCTCCAGGCGATGAAGCTGAAAAAACAGCCAAAACGGCAGAAGAGGAAATAACGGGGCTGCGCATCATTTTGTGCGCAGCCCTTTCCTGTTTTTATTGACAAAACTTTCACATTATCGTACACTTAACAGGTCAAAGGGAATCGATAAGAAGCAGAACCGGAGGAGGCAGATGAAAAAAATACAGGACTATTTTCTCTATTTTATGTTTTATTCCATTATTGGATGGATTTACGAAGTTTTTCTGGAAGTCGTGGTGTATCGCTGGGGATTTTCCAACAGAGGTGTGCTTACGGGTCCTTACTGTGTAGTTTATGGGTTCGGGGCTGTGATTCTGCTTCTGACTCTCTCCGGGCTGATGAAAAAAAAGATTCCGTGCGGACCGGTAAACATTACGCCTGTTCTGGTATTTATCGGTATTGTGGCGATTACTACAGTCATTGAACTGATTGCCAGCTATATTATGGAATTTACCATGGGTGGATGGCAGTGGGATTATACCCGGTTCGCGTTTGATTTTCAGGGACGAATCGCTCCAAATCCCAGCATTCGGTTTGGTATTGGCGGTATGATAATTTTATATCTGCTTCAGCCGCTGGCCAGACGATTTACAGAACGGACCAGCATGAAAATGCAGAAAACGACAGCGCTGATTTGCCTGGCAGTCATCGTTTGCGACTGTATTTATCTGATTGTGAAAAACTGGCTCTGACAGCTGCTGTCAGGGTCTTTTTTCGTTTTATCCGGAGAGGAAAAGGATTTTTCCTGTTCCTGAAGGCGACAGTTGAAAAACAGTATTTACAGAAAAAGGGGAATGATATTTATGGAACATATGACTGGCACACTGACAACGCTTTGCTATCTGGAACAGAATGATAAGTTTCTGATGCTTCACAGAGTAAAAAAGAAACATGATGTGAATCAGGATAAATGGATTGGCGTGGGAGGTCATGCACTCGCATATGAAAGTCCGGAGGATTGTCTTATCAGAGAAGTGCAGGAAGAGACCGGTCTGACACTTACGGATTACCGTTTCAGGGGAATTGTGACATTTGCGCTGAAGGGTGTGGAAACACAGTACATGTGCCTTTATACTGCTGTGGGCTGGGAAGGGGAACTTGACTATAACTGTCCGGAAGGCGTTCTGGAATGGGTGGAAAAGGATCGGGTTGATGATCTGGAACTTTGGCCCGGCGACAGAGTGTTTTTCAAGCTTCTGCGGGAAGATTATCCCTTTTTTTCTTTAAAATTATCTTATGACGGAGACAGGCTTGAAGAGTGTATTCTGGACGGAAAGCGGCTGGAATGGAAGGAATTTCTGAAAACAGCAGGCATATGACCTGATAAGAAAATATCCGGATAATGATAAATCCTGTAAGAAATATACCAAAAAGGATATTGATTTTGCATTTTCATGCATGTTATCCTATGCATGTGTGTACGTTTACAACAGGAGAAAAAAGTGCTATGAAAACGGCTATTTGCGACGACCAGCCTGAAGTGCTGGAAGAGTTGAAGACGAAGTTGTCCCGGATCCCGTTTGTGAAAAAAATACATACTTACAGTGAAATAAATGCATTCTGGACAGAACTTCAGCAAGGAGAGTATTTTGATGTAGTTTTTATGGATATAGACTGGGAACAGAGCAGAAACGGCATCGACTTTGCAGAGCAGCTGGCGCAGTTTTGCCCCTATACAAAGATCATTTACGTAACAGCACATGCGCTGGAATATGTGGAAGAAATTTTTCTGAGGGATGCCAATCTGGGCGGGATTCTTATGAAACCGGTAAAGGAGGAACAACTCCTGCAGAGCCTGGAAAAAATACGCAGGGAAAAATTGCAGAGTTCAGGGAAACTTCTGATTTATTGCCAGGGAGGCTATATGGCTATCCCTTTGGGCGATATCCGGTATCTGGAAAGCAGACTTCATAAAACCTGTATTGTGCTGGAAAAAACAGAATACCTGTGTAATGAAAGACTGGAAATCCTGAAAGAACAGCTGGACGAGCGTTTTTTGAGCTGTCATAAGAGCTATGTGGCAAATATGGATTACATCCGGGAATTTCACGGAAGAGAGCTGATCCTTGAAGATGAGCGTGTGATACCTGTAAGCAAAGCGCGGATAAAGAATGCCAAAGAGAATTTCTTTACATATGTTTCCGGCAAACTGTAAAAGCGGGGTGTGATATGTCATGTATGTGGTAGTTCTGAATATCCTGGTATATGCCCATGATGCTCTGATGGTCATGCTCTATTACTCCCAGACCCTGGGAAGACGTTATTCCTTGAAAACGACAGCTTTGGGAGCCGCGGGGTGGTGTCTGCTGCTCTGCGCTGTGAAGCTGCCTCTGCTGTATCGGACAGACAGTTTCAGTACGAATGTTCTCATGGTTATACAGTGTCTGCTTATGTTTGTATATCTTCATTTTTTCTATTGTTCTTCCTTTGCAAAAAAGATGCTTGCTTTTCTGCTTCTGGTTGCGACTCTTGGAACAGCAGAGTTTGCGACAGTTATGATTGCCGGAAATATTATAGGAACAGGAAATAAAGCGATTGAAGCCGGCTCTGTATATACGGCTTTTGGTCTTTTGCTGATGCGTCCACTGGCGATACTGGCTTATTATTCCGCTTTTCAAATCTGGAACCTGCTGCAGAAATCTTCCTGGATCCGGGGAAACCGTCAATGGCTTTGCGCAATTCTTCCTCTCAGTCAGACTTTTCTTCTGTGGTATCTGAATGGAATGTATGCAATGGAAATGAAAACACCTCCGGTTTCTGTATTCATGGGGATCTTTCTTGGACTTGGAGCAGATGCCTACATGTATTTCATCTTTGATCAAATGCAGAAACAGGAAGAGATGGAAGACGAGGTTCGTCTTCAGAAACATCTGCTTGAAATGGAACAGCTCCGTTATGAAAAGTTTCGGGAATCCCTGGATGAAACGTCGCGTTTACGGCATGATTTTCAAAATTATCTTCTGACACTTCGTTCTCTTTCCCAACGGGAAGAGTCTGAGAAGGGAGAGAAAAAAACATGAAAAAAGAAAATCTGTTTTTTCTCGTAATTCCTCTCAGCCAGATTCTGATGGTGCTGGAACCTATCCTGGAAAAACGTCCGTTTAATTTCTGGGGATATGCAGGTCTGATTTTCAGTATAGCGGCAGATATCCTGCTTCTGTACATTCTGTTTCGAAGTTCCGGAAGGGAAAGACTGCAGAGAAAGCTGCAGGAACTTACCTATCTCCAGGAAACAGAACACATGCAGAATGAAATACTGGAAGAAAAACAGCAGAAGCTGCTCCTTATGCGTTCAGATTTGGAAAAACGTCTGGATGAAATTCGGGAAAGTCTCAGACAGGGAGAACAGGAGACGGCTCAAAGAGAAATGGATGAGTTTCAGGAGTGCCTTGATAAAACCAGACCTGTTACCTATTGCAGTAATGCCATTGTGAACGCTGTTGTTCATGAAAAGAAGAAAAAGCTGCATGATCTGAGAACAAAAACAGAAATAGACCTTAAGGTTCCGCGGGGTCTCGAAATAGATCCCCTTCATCTGTGCAGTATTTTTTCAAATCTTCTGGACAATGCACTGGAAGCGCTGTCTGAACTTCCGCCGGAACAGAGAAGTTTCGAAATGCATGCAGAAATAAAGGGAGCATACTTGTTTGTCCGGGTAAAGAATACAGCGACAAAAGAGCATGCCTTCCGAAAGCGCCGAAAGGGTCATGGATACGGAACCTGGATCCTGGAATATATTTCTCAGAATTATGACGGAAATTATCAGGCAAAGTATGAGAATGGCTGGTATACAGCCACAATTATGATAAAGGTAAGGTAAAAAATCTTAGCTCTTGCAATTCCGGGTGCATCATGCTATACTGTTTTCGACATATGACGGAAACGCTTTTTGGTTATTGGAGGTGATACCATGGCGCGTCCCAGACGCTGCAGAAGAATCTGTACAGAGCCTGCCTACGACAGCTTTGTGCCGGAGGGAATTTCCAGCGGAAGCCAGGTGGTTCTGACGCTGGATGAATATGAGGCAATTCGGCTTATTGATCTGGAAAAATTTACTCATGAGCATTGCGCTGCGCAGATGGATATCTCCAGAACGACCGTAACGGAAATTTACGAGGAAGCCCGGAGAAAAATAGCCGACTGTATTGTAAATGGAAAATCACTCCTGATTATGGGAGGGGATTACCGGTTCTGTGACGGCTCCGCCGCCCGTTTCTGTCAGAAAACATGTCGCAGAAATCAGGCAGAAGCCGGACGGCTTCCTGTGAAAGGAGAGAATGAGATGAGAGTAGCGGTTACTTATGAAAACGGAGAAATATTTCAGCATTTCGGACATACGGAGCAGTTTAAGATCTTTGACGTGGAAGATGGAAAGATTATAAAGGAACAGATTGTGGATACAAATGGAAGCGGCCACGGTGCACTGGCAGGCTTTCTCAGTGACATGCAGGTAGATGCACTGATCTGCGGCGGCATCGGCGCCGGAGCACAGAATGCGCTGGCAGAAGCAGGCATCAGACTTTACGGTGGTGTGTCCGGCAGTGCAGATGAGGCTGTGAAAGCACTGGCGGCAGGGAAGCTTGCCTATAACCCGGATGTGCACTGTGACCATCACGGACATGAACATGGTCACGGAGAGGGTCACAGCTGCGGACACGGACATGGTCATAGCCACAGCCATGGGGAAGGCCATGAGTGCCGTCATGGTAACTGCGGAAAATAAAGCAGCCGTTTTCGATTCAGCAGATAATACAAAATTCCCAGCGTGTCTGCCAGAAACCATCCGATGGGCACAGACCACCAGATACCTGCTACTCCTACAGAAGGAACTGCAGAGAGGATGTAGGCCAGCATAACGCGGGTACCCAGAGAAACGGCCGTAAGTACAACGGATATACCCGGGCGGCCAAGCGCCCGGTACAAGCCGTAAAGCAGAAAGAGGATTCCGATCAGAGCATAAAAGGCGCCTTCGATCTGCAGATAACGGACCCCTTCCGTGATGACGGCAGTTTCGGAAGCATCTATGAAAAAGGACATCAGCGGAGCTGCCCAAAGACAGACGCACAGAGAAATCAAAAGGCTGAAGGACACTGCAGTCAATGCAGCGGTCCGGATGCCTTTTTTGATGCGATCGGGTTTCTTCGCTCCGTAGTTCTGAGCGATAAAGATAGAAAAGGCATTGCCAAAATCCTGCACCGGAAGATAGGCAAAAGCATCGATTTTTACGGCTGCTGCAAATGCAGCCATAACAGTAGTGCCGAAACTGTTGACAAGTCCCTGAACAGCCAGAATTCCCAGATTCATAATGGACTGCTGCATGCAGGTCAGGGCCGAAAAGCCGGCAATTTCTTTCATACGTTCTGCACGCAGCCGGACATTTTTGTCACGGAAAAAGAGGTGAGGGAATTTCATACAGGTATAAACGGCAATTCCGAAACCGGATATGTACTGAGACAGAACGGTTGCCTCTGCAGCTCCGGCCACACCTCTTTCAAGTCCGATTACAAACCAGAGATCCAGACCGATATTCAGACAGACGGATACAGCCAGAAACAGAAGAGGAATTACAGAGTTTCCCAGAGAACGCAGAAGAGAAGCAAAAAAATTGTAAAGGAAAATGCCGGTCAGACCCGCAAAGATAATCAGCAGGTATTCATGCATCATAGTAATGAGTTCCTCCGGAATCCGCAGAAAGCGTATAATCCAGTCGATACCTGCAAATACGCAAAGATTGAGAAGGAGAGTTACCATACCGAGCAAAACAAAGGAGGCAAGAATCCCTTCTTTCAGTCCCTTTTCATCCTTTTGCCCGAAACGGACAGAAAAGACAGTCCCGCTTCCCATGGCAAGTCCAAGCAAAATGGACGTCAGAAAAGTCATCAGTGAAAAAGCGGAGCCTACAGCGGCAAGCGCATTCTCCCCCAGGCAGCGTCCCACAATCAGGGTGTCTGCAATATTATAGCATTGCTGCAGCAGATCTCCGACAATCATGGGAATAGCAAAACGCAGCATAGTCTGCATTACAGGACCTTTTGTCAGTTCATTTTCCATTTCTATCACCCGAAACTTTCTATTTGTAATAAAATAATTAACAATCGTAATCTATTATAAAAAATATCATTCACAGTGTCAATTCATCCCTGTTGCATTTTCTTGACTTTCCTTAAAGGACCATTATATAATGAGAACACGTGCAGGAAAACGGTTTTGCCATGAAAGGAGGCTCTATGTTTTTAGATGGTCTGGATGAGCTCGATCAGAAAATCGTCAGTCTTCTGATTGAGAATGCGAGAATGTCCTATTCGGAAATCGGTCAGAAAATCGGAATCTCCAGAGTGGCTGTGAAGATGCGGGTTCAGGCTCTGGAACAAAAAGGCGTGATAGAAGAGTATACAACAATTATCAATCCTCAGAAAATCAGCGGTGCTGTATCCTGTTATTTTGAAATAGAAACGAAACCGGAATCTCTCATGGAAGTTGCTGAACTTCTGAAAAAGAACGGGACTGTTACACAGGTTTACCGGGTGACCGGGAACAGCAGGCTTCATGTACATGCAATAGCCTCTTCCAATGAAGAGCTGGAAAAACTGATGTATGAAACCATGGATCAGCTTCCCGGCATTGTGGAATGCACACAGCATGTGATCCTTTCCCGGATTAAAGATATCAAAGGACTCAGGCTGTAAGGAAAAACTAAAAAAGCATCCGCAACAGAGCATCCGCTCTTTTTATTTCTGTTATGGAGAAAACAGAAAAGAAAAAAACGGAAAGCGTCTGAAGACAGATGCTTTTATAAGCTGGCTGGAGATCCCCCGGCAATGATTCAGGGCGTGGCTGACTGAATGCCGTCACAGCCAGCCAGAACCTGACAGTTTACCCTGGTTCTCAGAATCAGCTTTTGTACGGTTCCACATCGAGCATTCCATAAATAAAAATGCCTGCCCCGAAAAAGCAGACATGAAGGAAACAGCAAACGGTTTCCTCAGGAACTGAACTTTCATCGGAAGTCTCTCCTCTCGTATGAAGCAGGTTTCCTGACTTGCAGATCTCTGTGTTTTCTTTTCCTTCTCATGCAGTTCTGCTGCACAATGGATTCATTTAAGGAAACACTCCCTGCTTACAGTGACCGGATCGCTCAGGATTTTCACCTGATTCCCTTTTCCTGTCCGAACAGAAAAGCGGACAGGCACTTCATACGTTACTATGGAATTGTACGGGTTTATTATAACAACTTATGACGCAAGCGTCAATTTAAAACAATTATAAATTAAAAAAGGAGAATACATCTATGAGCATATTATTTTTACAATATCCGCCCTGTTCCACCTGCCAGAAAGCAAAAAAATGGCTGGACAGCCATAAAGTTGCCTATGAGGCGCGTCATATTAAAGAACAGAATCCTTCTGCAGAGGAGCTGAAGAGCTGGCACAAAAAAAGCGGACTTCCACTGAAGAAATTTTTCAATACCAGCGGACAGCTTTATAAAAGCATGAATCTGAAAGAGAAACTGCCTTCCATGAGCGAGGAGGAACAGTATGCACTGCTTGCCGAAGACGGTATGCTGGTAAAACGCCCGATTGTGGTAACAGACACACAGGTGCTTGTAGGTTTCCGGGAAGCAGAGTGGGAGATACTAGATACGTTATCATTAGAGAAAGGGTGAATTAAAATGCGTATTCCGGATAAAGGACAACATGGATATACTGATGCACATAAAAAGGCGCAGCTTCTGAAAACCTGCCTCTTTTTTCTGATTCCTGCTGCGATTTTTGCAGTGGGCTATGCAACAACCGGCACGAAACGGAATTACTTTACGATTCTGGCCATTGTGGGCTGCCTTCCAGCCTGCAAAGAGATGGTAAATGTCATCATGTTTCTGAAAAGGCGCTCTATGCCGGAAGAATTATATCAGGAGATTGAAAAGCATGCAGCCAGACTTACGCGCGCTTATGAACTGGTGCTCACCACTTATGAAAGGAATTATCCCATTCACAGTCTTGTAATTCGCGGAAATGAAATAGCGGGTTACACAACATGTAAAAATACGGATTTGAAGCCCCTTCAGGAACATATTGTAAAAAATCTGAAAGGCAACGGAATTTCCGGCATTCATGTACATATTTTTTCAGATCTGAAGACTTATCTGGAACGGGTGGATGTTCTTGCAGATAAACATGTTGAAGAAATACCGTTTACACCGGACGAAAGATATCCCGGACTCGGGCGTGAGGAACTGATCCGGAGACTTATTCTGACGCTGTCTCTGTAGATACGGCTGTGAAAGGAGCGACGCATGCGTCATCTGATAATTGGAGAAAATGAAGCCGGTCAGCGGCTGGATCGTTATCTGGAAAAATATATGGACAAAGCTCCCAAAAGCTTTTTCTATAAAATGCTGCGGAAGAAAAATATTACACTGAACGGGAAGAAGGCGCAGGGCAATGAAAGGCTTGCGTATGGAGATGAGATACGTCTCTTTCTTGCGGATGACACAATAGATGGATTTTCGTCCCGAAGCAGCTGTGATACAGACAAAGTCAGGTTTTCTCCGGCATTGAGACCGGAAATTATCTACGAAAACAAACATGTACTGCTTCTGAATAAGCCGGCCGGCCTGCTGTCACAGAAAGCCCGCGCGGAAGATGTTTCTCTGGTAGAGTACCTGACAGAGTATCTTCTGGATTCAGGCCAGATTGACAGACAGGAACTGAGAAGTTTCCGGCCCGGCATCTGCAGCCGTCTTGATCGGAATACCAGCGGTCTGGTCGCCGCCGGGAAAACGCTCCAGGGACTGCAGGAACTGAACGCTCTTTTCCGGGAAAGAACTCTTCATAAATTTTACCGAAGCATTGCAGTGGGCACTGTTACAGGACTGACCCGGGCAGAAGGCTGGCTTATCAAGGATGAACGGACCAATCAGGTTCGTATTCTGCGTGAAAAGAAAGGAGATGCACTGCCGATCTGTACGGAATACCGTCCGCTTATGACCTTTACTCTGGCTGGGCGGCCCTATACTTATCTGGAAATCAACCTGATTACAGGACGTTCACATCAGATTCGGGCTCATCTTGCTTCTCTGGGGCATCCTCTGATTGGAGATACGAAATATGGTGAGCGGCAGAATAACGATATGTTCCGGAAAAATTTCGGACTGGAATGGCAGCTTCTTCATGCATACCGCCTGGAGTTTCCGGAACTTGACGGAGCGCTTTCGGATGTTTCCGGGAAAAAATTCACCGCGCCTCTCCCTCAGATTTTTGAAAGAATTCTGCAGAAAGCGGATTCATTATCCGGATGATGACGATTCGCCAAAGCAGAATTCAGGAAAAGGCAAAGCATAGTGCACAAAAGAATATACCGGGATTTATAAAAAATTCACAAAAATTTAAGAAACCCTTGCATCCTGCCGTTTGTTATGTTATTGTATTTTACAGATTGAAAGACAGATACATACAGCGTTTTTCGAATGACGTGTTACTGGTAATGCAGGCAAGATCGGATGAAAATGAGTAAGAGAAGACTGAACTGTCAGTCTTGGTTTATATTCATTTTTGTCGGATCTTTTTTTGCGTGTCAGACACTGTCGAATCAAATTACAGATTCCTGCCTTTCAAACCACATCCCGGCCGGATGTAAGACCTATTACATTTCATTTCTGCGGATATCGGAAGCGCATATCCAGAATAGAAGAAGGAGAGAGAACAGTAATGGATTACAACAGAATTGCCCAGGATATTATTGATAATGTGGGCGGAAAAGCAAATATCAAACAGGTTACACACTGTTTTACACGTCTTCGCTTTATCCTGAAGGATGACAGCAAGGCAAAAAAAGAAGTAGTGGAACATCTGGAGGGCGTAATCTCCGTTGTGGTTTCCGGCGGACAGTTCCAGGTAGTCTGCGGAGCAAAAGTAACAAAGATTTATGACGCAGCCGTAGCTATTCTGGGCGATCAGGTAGCTGCCGCTTCCGGAACAGAAGTGGATATTCCCCAGGAAAAACAGAGTCTGGGCAACCTGATTCTGCAGAAGATTACCGAAATCTTCACTCCTCTGGTACCGGCTATTGCAGCTGCAGGTCTGATTAAAGGTCTTCTTGCGGCGTTTGCAAAAATTCCGGGATTTGATTCCACCACCAGTACCTATGTTATCATGAACACGGCCAGCAATGTTATTTTCTACTTTATGCCTATTTTCCTGGCCTATACAACAGCGAAAGCTCTGAAGTGCAGCACAGTTGTTTCCATGATGCTTGGTGCCTTCATCTGTCATCCGACCATTGACGCTCTGGTACAGGATGTAGCGACCAAGTCTACGATTTTCGGACTTCCGGTTATTAAAATGGAATTCGCGGTAGGAGAATCCAGTAAAATTTTCGCCTATACGGAATCGGTTATTCCGATTATCCTTGGCGTAATTGTACTGTATTTCCTTGAAAAATTCCTTAAAAAAGTCATTCCGGAGATTCTGCAGCTGATCCTGGTACCGGGACTTTCCCTGATTATTATGGTACCGGTTATGCTGGTTGTAGTCGGACCCGTCGGCATCTATGTTGGTTATATTATTCAGTGGCTGTATACAGCTCTTTACAGCTTCAGTCCGATTCTCGGCGGTATTATCGTCGGCGGTCTCTGGGGCGTATGCGTTATCTTCGGCGCGCACAGAGCGCTGCTTCCCATCGGTCTCAACGATGTGGCAATGACCGGAACAAATACCCTGATGTGCTTCGCAGGTTCTGCAAACTTCTCTCAGGCAGGCGCTGCTCTTGGTGTTATGCTGAAGACAAGAAGCAAGGAATTAAAGCAGGTAGCTGCTTCCGCTACACTTTCCGCATGGCTGGTAGGTATCACGGAGCCCGCTATTTACGGATGTAACCTTCGTCTGAAGAAACCGATGATCTGCGCTGTCATCGCCGGTGCTGCGGGCGGTGCCATCATGGGTATCGGAAATGCTGTAAACACTGGTTTTGCAAACAATGGTATTCTGACTATTATGTCTTACTACGGAGAGGGAACAAGCTTTGGTCAGTTCATGGCTTATGTTCTGGGTATCTGTGTGGCATTCTTCGGCGCGGCAATTCTGACTTATGTTGTAGGCTTTGAAGATGTAGATGCCGCACCGGCAGGCGCAAAGGCTCTGGATGCTGATCTGGACATGGGTTCCGCTGCATCTGCTCCGGTTCACAGCGGAGAAAAAGTAGAGATTGCCGCTCCGGTAGAAGGAAAGGCATATGCTCTTGATGAAGTACAGGATGAAGTATTCGCATCCGGTGCTCTTGGAAAAGGAATTGCCATTCTTCCTGCAAAAGGAGAAGTAGTGGCTCCGGCTGACTGTACAGTTTCTGTTCTGTATCCGACGCTTCACGCCATCGGCCTGAAACTTTCTGATGGCACAGAACTTCTGATCCATATCGGTATGGATACCGTTTCCATGAACGGAGATGGATTTACAAAGCATGTAAATGAAGGCGACACAATCAAAAAAGGCACACCGATTGTATCCTTTGACATTGATAAGATTAAGGCTGCCGGTCATGATACTACTGTCAGCGTTATTATTTCCAATACCGGCGATTTTGCTGAAGTAACCGGTGTTCCCGCTGAGCATGCAGATCTTGGACAGATTGTTATCAAGGCTGTAAAATAAACTGTATTAAAGAGACTTTACTTTATAGACTTTGCAAAACCCGCGTATGGGAGAAAAGCTCTCATACGCGGATGTCCGTATAAAAGGATTATGAAAAGGAGAACCGCATTATGAGTCAGCATTTTCCCGATAATTTTCTCTGGGGCGCTTCATCCTCAGCATTTCAGATTGAGGGCGGATGGGATGAAGACGGCAAGGGTATGACCGTAGCCGATTTTAATTCTTTCAAGCGCTCCGACAAGCAGGCCGACAGTAAAGTGGCCAGCGATTTTTACCATCACTGGAAAGAAGATATTGATCTTATGAAAGAGATGGGGATGAAGGCATATCGTTTCTCCCTGTCCTGGGCGCGTATTATTCCGGATGGAGACGGTGAGGTAAATCAGAAAGGAATCGATTTTTATAATCAGGTAATTGATTATCTGATCGCAAACGGAATACAGCCTCTGGTAACTTTATATCATTTTGACTTGCCCTATGCACTGGTTGAGAAGTATAATGGTTGGGAGTGCCGGGACTGCGCTTATGCGTTTGAGCGGTATGCACGCGTCTGCTACAAGGCTTTTGGAGACCGTGTAAAATACTGGCAGATGATTAATGAGCAGAATCTGATGATCCGCGTTAATAACCGTATGAATATTTATGTGGAAGACGACTGGGAGGCAGATCGCATGCGTGCCCAGATGGATTATCATATGTTCCTTGGACATGCTCTGGCTGTAAATGCCTGCCACGAACTGGTGGAAGGCGGAAAGGCTGCACCGGCTGTTTCTTCGACCTGTACTTATCCGCTTACCAATAAGCCGGAGGATGTGTGGGCAGCCAAAATGAATGACTGGCTCAAAACCAATTATTGTCTGGAGATGCATATCAACGGAGAGTATCCGGGATATTATATGCGCTATCTGAAGGAGCGGAATATTGTTCCGAAGATGGAAGAGGGAGACAGGGAAATTTTAAAGAGCGCTAAAATTGATTACATTGCTCTGAATTATTACCGCACTCTCTGCGCCAGCTATCTGCCTGCTGATGAGGAGCATCCGGTGGGCTCCAGAGTATTCCGCGGCAACGAAGTGGATTTTGATCAGTACGGATATTGCCGGGACGAAAAAAATGAGAACCTGAAAGCCAGTGAATACGGCGCACAGATCGATCCCATGGGTCTGCGTATTGTACTCAATGAGTATTACCGCCGGTATCACCTGCCTCTCATTATTACAGAGAATGGTCTTGGAATGGCAGATGAGCTGACAGCTGACGGACGCGTACATGACGATTACCGGATTGATTATCTGCGCAGCCATGTACAGGCAATTGCGGATTCCATCGAGGACGGTGTCGAAATGCTGGGATACTGCCCATGGTCTGTCATGGATCTTCTGAGTTCTCATCAGGGCTTCCGGAAGCGTTACGGTTTTATCTATATTAACCGGGATGATTTTGATTTGAAAGATCTGGCCCGGATTAAGAAAGACAGTTTTTACTGGTATCAGAATGTAATTAAGACAAACGGGGAGAGCTTGTGATCACATGCGCGTAGTAAAGGTGCTGAACAATTCTCTGGTCCTGGCCCTGGATGATGCGGGGAAGGAAACCATCCTGATGGGAAAGGGAATCGGCTATCATAAATCCATAGGCTATCAGTTTCAGGAAAGCGAGATTGAAAAGGTTTTTGTACTTAAGGATAAGGAAATTTCCAGAAATATTATTCGTCTTGCTGCGGAGACAGATACCGTCTATTTTGAACTTGCAAAAGCAGTTATTGATTATGCCATTGAAAATTTTGACATGCGTCTGATGGACCATATCTATCTTTCTTTGACAGATCATCTTTCTTTTGCGGCACGCCGAATCAAAGAAGGAATTGTTCTGCAGAATTTCTACACGCTGGAGATGAGAAAGTTTAATCCTCATGAATTTCAGGTAGGAGAATATGCGGTCAGACTGATGAGTGAACGGCTTGGCATGGAAGTTCCGCTTGATGAAG
This sequence comes from uncultured Merdimonas sp., assembly GCA_944378225.1. Classification (GTDB taxonomy): domain Bacteria; phylum Bacillota; class Clostridia; order Lachnospirales; family Lachnospiraceae; genus Laedolimicola. The sequence continues at coordinate 36,693 of CALWGE010000012.1, read as the reverse complement.
CAGGAAATATTGCGTTTCATTTCATCAACGCTCAGTACGATCACCCCTACAACAGTCAGAACCTTCTGATAGCCAGTACGGTGAATGATATTCTGGATATCGTAAAATACAGTTTCAGTATTACATATAATGAAGACAGTACTTCTTACTCCCGGTACGTAACACATGTACAGCTCTTTGTTCAACGTCTGGTAAGCCGGAACCAGCTTCCGGATGAGAAATCAAATCTTCTCTATGAACAGATTCTGGCAGTCTGCGAAAAAGAGTTTGAATGTGTTAATAAAATCCAGATCTATGTGATGGAGAAGTTCCGGCAGAAGCTTACAAGTCAGGAACGGATGTATCTGGCTCTTCATATTCACCGGGTGCTGGAAGAAGAGCAAATACCAGAGTAAGAAAAATTATATTTTTGCTGATAACTGTGATATCGGCTGAGAGAAACAGTAAGACAGAGGCAGACACATGGCAGTTCACCATGTATCTGCCTTTTTTACTGGAAGCCGAATCTGTTTATTCTGCGGCTTGTCATTCTGCTTTGTCGGAAGTATAATGAGAAACAGATTGTAAAAGTAACGAGACGAAAGAGGGAAAAGACGTGGATACTGAAACGACGACAACAAAGCTGATGACAGAAGGAAGCATTACGAAACAGATTCTTTTGTTTTCCATTCCTCTGATTCTGGGCAACCTGCTTCAGCAGACGTATAATGCGGCAGATTCTATTATTGTGGGAAATTTTGTGGGAAGCAGCGCTCTGGCAGCCGTAGGCTCCAGCACATCTCTGATCAATCTGCTGATTGCTTTCAGTATGGGAGCATCTACGGGAGCAGGCGTTCTTGTGTCTCAGTTTCTCGGAGCACGAGCCAGAAAGGATCTGGAAATTTCCGTACATACCGCACTGGCGCTTTCTATGGTTCTTGGGCTTGTTCTCACTGCTGCAGGGGTTCTGCTGACGCCGCAGTTTCTGAAATGGATGGATACTCCTGCGGACGTTATGGCAGAAGCAGTGCTGTATCTTCGAATCTTTTCTTACGGTCTCTTTTTCAACGTACTTTATAATATGGCCGCCGGAATTCTGAACGCGGCCGGAAATTCCAGACGTTCTCTTCAGTACCTGGGTGTGGCTGCTGTGACAAATATTATTCTGGACCTGGTGTTTATCCGCTGTTTTCATATGGGTGTGGCCGGAACAGCCATTGCCACAGACATCAGTCAGCTTTTGTCCAGTGTGCTGGCGGTATCCTTTCTGATGCGTACGAAAGAGGAATATCATGTCAGTCTGAAAAAGCTGCAGCTTCAGAAAAACATGATTCTGCGCATTGTGCAGATCGGTCTGCCTGCAGGAATTCAGAATATGGTAATTTCTTTTTCCAATGTTCTTCTGCAGTCCAGTGTCAATCAGTTTGGCTCTCATGCCATGGCCGGCTTCGGGGCATATATAAAAGTAGATGGTTTTAATATTATGCCCATCACCAGTTTCAGCCTGGCTGCCACTACATTTACCGGTCAGAATTACGGAGCCGGCAGAATGGATCGGGTGCGCAGAGGAATGTGGGTCACTCTTGCCATGGGTGTTGTATATACCATTCTGCTGGGAATCCTGCTGCTTACCTTCAGTCATCAGGTCATCGGACTTTTTTCAAAGGATGCAGATGTAATCGCCTGCGGGGTACTGGCCATGCGTTATTTCTGCCCCTTCTACTTTATGCTGAGTATCATGCATTCACTTGCCGGAACAGTACGCGGCACAGGAAAAACAGTTCCTCCTATGGTTATACTTCTGGTATCCTTGTGCCTGTTCCGGATTGTATGGATTAAAACAGTGCTTCCGTTTTTTGATACTCTGGACGGAATCTATATGCTGTATCCGATTTCCTGGGCTGTGGGTCTGGTTCTGATGGCAGCCTATACCTGGAAAGGAAACTGGAGAAATATGAAGGCATCCTGAAGCAGCAGAAAGGAGATAAAATGGCTACATGGAATTCCAGAGGTCTTCGGGGTTCTACCCTGGAGGAGCTGATTAACCGTACGAATGAAAAATACAGAGAACAGGGACTTGCTCTGATTCAGAAAGTGCCTACTCCGATTACGCCTATCCGCATTGATAAAGAACATCGGCATATTACACTGGCTTACTTTGACCAGAAGAGTACTGTGGACTACATTGGAGCTGTGCAGGGAATCCCTGTCTGTTTTGATGCAAAAGAATGTGACAGCGATACTTTCCCTCTTCAGAATATACATGAGCATCAGGTAAAATTCATGGAGGACTTCGAGCGTCAGGAAGGGATCGCTTTTCTGATCCTGTTCTTTTCTCACCGAAACGAGCTCTATTATCTTTCTTACCGGAGAATGCGTGAATTCTGGGACAGAGCTGCTGCCGGAGGGAGAAAAAGCTTCCGCCATGAGGAACTTTCTCCCGAATTTGTACTGAATCCTCATGGAGGATACCTGGTTCCATATCTGGATGGAATTCAGAAAATGGTAAATGATTAAACTTTTTTACACACTGCCCTGTTAATGTGTTACAATACTAAATATATTTTGCCGGGAGGAGCAGAGCTATTATGAAAAATCAGAATCCGATCTTACATACACCAGAGGGTGTGAGGGACATTTACGGAAGTGAGTTTGCGCAGAAGTTTGAACTGCAGCAGCTTCTCTACCATGTACTGGCCGGACATGGATATCAGGGGATCGAAACGCCTACTTTCGAATTTTTCGACGTCTTTTCCAGGGAAGTGGGAACCGTCCCGTCCAGAGAACTTTATAAATTCTTTGACAAAGAGGGCAATACTCTGGCGCTGCGCCCTGATATGACACCATCTATCGCCCGTGCCGTATCAAAGTATTTTCATGACGAAACACCCATTCGTCTCTGCTATATGGGAAATACTTTTATTAACTACGATAAGTATCAGGGACGATTAAAAGAAACCACCCAGCTTGGCGCAGAGCTTATGGGCGAGGAAAGTATCGAAGGTGATGTGGAAATTCTTTCTGTTCTCATTGAAGCGCTTAAAACTGCAGGGCTGGAAGAGTTTCAGGTCAGTGTGGGACAGGTGGAATTTTTCAAGGCTCTGCTTCAGGAAGCCGGTATCGGCAGTGAAGCAGAAGAACAGCTGCGCCGTCTGATTTCTGATAAAAATCGTTTTGCAGCTGAGGAACTTCTGGCAGACTATGCGCTTTCTCCGGCGCTCACGGAAACATTTCTGGAGATAACGACACTTTCCGGCACCACAGAGGTGATTGAACGGGCAAGAGCTCTTACGTCCAATTCTCAGGCTCTTGAGGCCTTGTCCCGGCTGGAAGCAATCTATCAGGGACTGAAGAAAAAAGGGTGTGAAAAATATATCACCTTTGATCTGAGCATGCTCAGTAAATATAATTACTATACAGGCATTGTATTCCAGGCTTATTCCTATGGATACGGAGAACCGGTGGCCAAGGGAGGACGCTATGATACCCTGCTTTCTCACTTTGGGCATGAACTTCCGGCAGTAGGTTTCGCTGTGGTGGTAGATCAGCTACAGAGAGCGCTGCGAAGCGGAGGCGTCCGAAAGGAAACGGCCGGACCGGACGGAAAGCGTTATCTGACATTTGCGCTTACAAAGGGGCGTCTGGCAAAGAAGACACTGGAACTTCTGGAAAAAGTGGGAATCACCTGTGAGGAAATGAAAGATCCTGACAGTCGCAGACTGATTTTTGTCAATGAAGAACTGGGACTTAAATTTTTCCTGGCCAAAGGACCGGATGTACCTACCTATGTGGAATACGGTGCGGCTGATATCGGCGTAGTCGGGAAGGATACCCTGGTGGAAGAAGGCCGGAAGATGTATGAAGTTCTGGATCTGGGCTTTGGAAAATGCAGAATGTGTGTCTGCGGACCAGCTTCTGCAAAAGAAAAACTGGCGCATCAGGAACAGATTCGTGTGGCGACTAAATACCCTGATATTGCCAAAGACTATTTCTATAACCAGAAACATCAGACAGTGGAAATCATCAAGCTGAACGGTTCCATTGAGCTGGCTCCGCTGGTTGGTCTTTCAGAGGTGATCGTGGATATCGTAGAGACGGGTTCCACCCTGAAAGAAAACGGACTGGAAGTTCTGGAAGAAATTATGCCGCTGTCTGCGCGCATGGTGGTGAATCAGGTAAGCATGAAAATGGAATCCGACAGGATTACCAGACTGATTCAGGATCTTAAAGCGGCCCTTTCTTAAAACATACAGCGTCGGAGAGCAGACAAATCGTTTACAGAAACAGACAGGAGAGTACTCATGCAGCAGAAACGACTGACATATCTGGATATGACAAAGGGAGTAGGAATTTTTCTTGTAATTCTGGGTCATATCGAATATATCCGGGAAGATACCCTGCGATGGATTTCTTCTTTTCATATGCCGCTGTTTTTTTTCGTCGGCGGTATCCTGGCTTATACAAAACGGGATGAAAAGCTGCCGCTGGTTTCTGCTCTGGCAGGAAAAGCCCGGGGAATATTGATTCCCTATGCGGCATTTTCTGTAATTCTTCTTACTATGAATACTGTGAGCTGTCTTCTTGATCCGGGAACAGTAACTGTAGCTCAGCTTCAGCGTCAGTATGCAGATGTTCTGACCGGATACGGAATCCATATTCTCTGGTTTCTTCCGGCTTATTTCATTGCCGGAGCACTGTTCCTGGTACTGAACCGCGGATTTAAGCCTGCTGTTCGGAATATTGCTGTACTGGCCATGGCAGCGGCGGCTTATGCTGTTACCGTAATCTTTGGACTTGACCGGTACGCCTCCATGGATCTGACACTTGGCGGCTTTGTCTGTATGGATCTGCTGATTACAGTGCTCCGTGGAATTCTGGCTCTTCCCTTTCTCCTTATGGGATGGTATCTGGGTGCGCTGGAAAGCAGTCTCAAAGGCGCAAAAGGCCGGTATCTGGGCGCGGTTCTTTCTTTGCTTCTGATATCGGGCGGAGTGATGGCGCTTTACTCTCCGGTTTTTGATCTGCATTATCTTTATGTGGAGCCCCTGCACTACCTGACAGCTTTTTTGTCGGGTACGGGTCTCATCTTTCTGCTCAGATCTCTTCCGGAAAGCCGGGTTCTTGCCTGGATGGGAAGAAATTCGCTTGTGATTATGTGTACACATGCGGCCTTTTTCGTGGTATACTATGTATCATTGGGAATGTTTTTTATTGACAACCGGATTCCTCTGCCTCAGCCCATTTTCAACCTGGGCGTGGCAGTCCTTGTCTGTGTGGCCGAAATTCCGGTAGTCTTTATCTTTAACCGATATTTTGGATATCTGCTTGGGAGGAAATCATGAAAGTCATCACACTGGATGAAAACAGTAAACAGAATCTTCTGGATGAACTGTTAAAAAGAAGCCCCAATCATTACGGGGAATACGCCGATCGTGTCAATGCGATTATAGAGGACGTAAAAAAAGACGGGGATCAGGCTCTGTTCTCTTATACGGAACGGTTTGACGGAGCCAGGATCAACGCGGAAAATATCCGTGTTACAAAAGAAGAAATAGAGGAAGCATATCGTCTTGTGGATCCTGTGCTTCTGGATGTCATCCGGAAAGCGCTGGTTAATATCCGGAACTACCATGAAAAACAGAAGCGTTACAGCTGGTTTGACAGTAAGCCGGACGGGACATTGCTGGGACAGAAAATCAGCGCTCTTTCTTCCTGCGGCGTTTATGTGCCGGGAGGGAAAGCAGTATATCCTTCCTCGGTGCTGATGAATATTGTACCCGCCAAGGTGGCCGGCGTGGAGCGCATTGTCATGACCACTCCGCCCGGAAAGGACGGAAAAGTCTGTGCCAATACGCTGGTGGCAGCCTGTGAAGCCGGTGCGGATGAAATTTATAAGGTGGGAGGCGCCCAGGCCATTGCTGCTCTGGCGTATGGAACAGAAAGCGTACCCAAGGTAGACAAGATTGTAGGGCCGGGAAATATATACGTTGCGCTGGCCAAAAAAGCTGTCTATGGTTTTGTAAGTATTGATTCCATAGCAGGTCCCAGTGAAATTCTGGTTCTGGCAGATGAGACGGCGAATCCCCGCTACGTGGCTGCTGATCTTTTGAGTCAGGCAGAGCATGATGAGATGGCCTCTGCGATTCTGGTAACCACCAGTCCTGAGCTTGCGCAAAAAGTTCAGACTGAAATCGAAGGTTTTCTTCAGAAGCTTTCCAGAAAGGCGATTCTGGAAAAATCACTGGAGAATTACGGATATATTCTGATTGCTGAATCTCTGGACGAAGCAATTGGAGCAGCAAATGAAATTGCTTCTGAACATCTGGAAATTGTTACAAAGGATCCTTTCCAGGTAATGACAAAAATCCGCAACGCGGGAGCCATCTTTATCGGTGAATACGCCAGCGAACCTCTGGGAGATTATTTTGCAGGTCCCAATCATGTGCTTCCAACGAACGGAACGGCAAAATTCTTTTCTCCCCTGAGTGTAGACGATTTTATTAAAAAATCCAGCATTGTATATTATTCAAGGGAAGCTCTTGAAGCCGTACATAAAGATATTGAAACCTTTGCCAAAGCAGAGCAGCTGACTGCTCATGCCAATTCCATTGCTGTTCGTTTTGAAGAATCGTGAACCGGTACCGTAACAGAACGGTATGTGAAGAAATGTAAAACAGAAGGGGTGACTGATATGGAGCGTTGCGCAGAAATTGTCAGAACGACAAAGGAAACGGATGTCCGGATTTGTCTGAATCTGGACGGAAGCGGAAAAGCTGATATTTCTACAGGAATCGGATTTTTCGATCATATGCTGAACGGTTTTGCCCGCCATGGACTTTTTGATTTAAACTGTCAGGTGAAAGGCGATCTGGAAGTGGACTGTCATCATACGATTGAAGACACCGGAATTGTCCTGGGACAGGCTGTTCGTGAAGCAGCAGGAGATAAGAAAGGAATCGTACGCTACGGAACGTGCATCCTTCCCATGGACGAGTCTCTGGTTCTCTGTTCTCTGGATCTGTCCGGCCGTCCCTATTATGTATCCGATGTGGAATTTCCTACGGAAAGGGTGGGGGAAATGGACACAGAGATGGTCAAAGAATTTTTCTATGCGGTTTCTTACAGCGCAGGCATGAATCTGCATTTTAAGATGCTTTCCGGAGGGAACAGTCATCACATGGCGGAAGGAATGTTCAAGGCCTTTGCCAAGGCTCTTGATATGGCTACAGCTAAAGACCCGAGAATTACAGACGTATTATCGACGAAAGGAAGTCTTTGAATATGAGTGGAAAAAACACAGCTGTTATCCGGCTCACGGCCGGAAAAGTAAAAGGAGAGGAGCGGGACGCGGCCGTTCTTGCCAGATATTACAGTGATAACGGAGCTGATGAAATTCTTGTCTTTGATCTTTCAGACACAGATGAAGAACACGAGCATTCTGTGGGAACTGTCAAAGAAATCTGCAGGGCATCTGAAGTTCCGGTAAAGGCCGGCGGACATATCCGCAGACTGGAAGACGTAAAAAAATATCTCTATGCCGGTTGTGAAAAAGCAATTCTCAATTATGCAAGACAGGATAATATCGATCTGACGGAAGAGGCGTCCAAACGTTTCGGGAAAGAAAAAATCGCTGCTTCTGTAGACAGCTCGGATGTGGTCAGTGCGCCTGCAGCCCTGGTGGAAGAATATGTAAGCGAGCTGATTTATATCAATGAGCTGAAGCCCTTTGAGGAGAAAATCAATCCTCTGAACTGCAATATGGAATGGTCCGAATTTAAGCTTGGTCCGGATGGTCTGGTACCTGTTGTTGTACAGGACTGCCGTACAAATGAAGTTCTGATGGTTGGCTATATGAATGAAGAGGCGTTTCAGAAAACAATAGAAACCGGAAAGATGACGTATTGGAGCAGAAGCCGGCAGGAGCTCTGGATCAAGGGACTTACCAGCGGTCATTTCCAGTACGTAAAGGAACTGGTGGTGGACTGTGATCTGGACACGATTCTTGCAAAAGTTTCCCAGACCGGCGCTGCCTGCCATACCGGAAATAAATCCTGTTTCTTCCATGAGATTGCAAAGACCGAATATCGGAATACTAACCCGCTTCATGTATTTGAGAATGTCTATAAGGTGATTGCAGACCGAAAAATACATCCGAAGGAAGGTTCTTATACCAATTATCTGTTTGAAAAGGGAATTGATAAAATCCTTAAAAAAGTGGGAGAAGAAGCTACAGAACTGGTTATTGCAGCCAAAAACCCGGATCCGGAAGAAATTAAATATGAGATGTCAGATCTGTTGTATCACGCCATGGTTCTGATGGTGGAACGTGGAGTAACCTGGGAAGACATTACGACAGAACTGGCAAATCGCTGAGGTTCTATATCATCCGCCTGTCTCATACAATCAAGTAAAACAGGCGGATGATACGGAGAAAACAGTATGGCAAAGGCAGAGAGACGAGGGGGGCAATATCGAAAAATGCTCCTGGAACAGCAGGGACAGATGATTCCGGAAGAAGAATCGTCAGGAGGAATTTTTTTTCGTATCCGGTTTTATGTCTGTCTTTGCCTTTTTGCGGCCTATGTAATTCTGGATTACACGAAAGTCTCTGTCGGCTCTGTGGACAGCAGCCGGATTTATGCTGAAATAGAGAGAAATATGACTGAGAATTTTGATCTGCAGAAAGCCTGGTCACAGGCTGTGGAGGCAGTTCGTGTATCCGGAGAATAAAATTAGAGAAGAGAACTTCAAAAGATGAAACAGACAATCAGATTTGCTTTTTATAAAACCATTCCCGTGCTTCTGGGATATCTTTTCCTGGGGCTTGCGTTTGGACTTCTTCTGCAGGAAGCAGGCTACAGTTTCTGGTGGGCTCTGCTGGCAAGCGGAATCGTCTATGCAGGCTCCATTCAGTTTGTGCTTGTGGATTTTCTGTCCGGGGGCGCCGGGGTTGTGACTGTTGCAGTCATGACACTTCTTATAAACAGCCGCCATGCTTTTTATGGACTGAGCTTTGTGGAAAAATTCCGGAAGATGAAGACATACCCTTACATGATTTTTTCTCTGACAGATGAAACCTATTCTCTGCTCTGTTCTCTGAAAACGCCGGCAGGTATGGAAGAAAAGCAGGCCATGTTTCTCATCGCGTTTTTTGATCAGATCTACTGGGTACTCGGCTCTGTGCTGGGGGCTGCTTTGGGACAAGTCCTTCCGTTTGATATGACGGGAATTGATTTCGCAATGACAGCATTGTTTATCACAATTTTTATTGATCAGTGGCGTGAAGCAAAATCACATATTCCGGCAGTTACAGGTCTGTGTTCCTCCGTCATCTGTCTTCTGATTTTTGGAGGCAGTAATTTTATTCTGCCGTCTCTGGTTATTACAGTGGGAATTCTGACTGCCCTGAAAGGTCATCTTGGGGAAGAGACACAGGTGCCCGTCGCAAAGGAAACACCGGAAGAAAAGGAGGACAAGATATGAGCCGGGAAAGAGCGCTGCTTATTATCATGATTGTGGCAGTCTGTACCCTGATTACCAGACTGATCCCCTTTGTGCTGTTTGGAGGAAAGCGAAAAGTTCCTCTGGCTGTCAGCTATCTGGGGCAAATCCTTCCCCCGGCTATCATGGCTACTCTGGTTGTCTACTGTCTTAAGGGAGCCAATCTGTTCTCGGCTTCCCATGGAATTCCCGAGTTTGCCTCTGCAGCAGTCACAGCGCTTCTGCATATCTGGAAGCGGAATGTACTTTTAAGCATTGCGGCCGGAACCTTATGCTATATGTTTCTGGTCCAGTCTGTATTTTAAGAAATTGGAGAAATGAAATTATGCTGAAGACTATGAAAAACCGAACCTGGGCCCTGGCAGCTGCTTTTGCCCTTATCTGGCTCGTCATCTGCCTTCTGGCAACACCTGTCTACACGACGGTTACACTGAATTTTGCGGAAGATCCCAGTGGAGAAGTAATTACAACTGTCTTCGCGGGCCCGGGAGAAAATGTGTCGATCCGGGACGCCAGAAGCCGCGTGGTAAACAGCGGCACAGCCCGCATTTCCTGGCTGGATATTCAATACGGAAATCACTGTTCCCTGAAACGGATCGATCCGGTAGATCGCGCATACAGTGAGGGAGCTCTGACAATAGAAAGCCTGACTGTCCGGAAAAACGGCATTGTTACAATTTCTCTGAAAGGAGAAGAACTTCGTGATTACCTGAGCGGAAATGAGCAGACGGTACTGACAGATTCCGGCTCCTTTACCTTTACTGTTGCCGGTGAAGATCCCCAGCTTCTTCCTACGGCAGAATTCCAGGCTCTTTATACACAGAATTCTTTTCTGGTATTTCTGATCGGCTGGCTGGGTTCCGGTCTTTTTCTGGTACTTCTTGCTCTGTTGATCCGCTGGGTCTGGAAACAGGCACAGGGCTGCCGGCTTCCGGTAAGAATCACCTGCCTGATTTTCCTTGCCGGAATTCTCGGGGCAGCGCTGATGGTGATTTATACAGGCCTTCGCAGTCCTTTCTGGCTTAATCCGGACGAGTATGATGTGAAAGCGGCAGTTCTTTATTATTTCACGCATTTTATGCCGCCGGATATCCGCAGCGATATTATCAACGACAGCTATCCGGTATATGGTACTTCCCGCCATTTTGAATTCAATATGTTCTATTTTTACGCAGGAAAAATCGGACAGTTTTTTACAGATGCAGCCGTTCAGATTCGTCTGTTCAGCCTGCTGATTTTCGGGGCCATGGCAGGGCTTACCATTAAAAATATCCGGAAAAACTATGCGCTGCTCTTTGTCTTTCTTCTTACTCCGCAGGTATGGTATATTTTCAGTTATTCCACTTCTGACGCTCTGGATTTCTTCATGGGATTTCTGTGTCTCTATGAGCTGATTGAAAAAGACAGTATGCTGAACCGGGTGCTGAGGGAAAAATTCCACAGGCGGCATATTTTGTATTATCTGGCGCTTTCTGTTCTGTTCCTGCATGTCTTCTGGGCAAAAGCTACTTTCTACACGGTGCTGATGTTCCTGTTTTTCATTCTTCTGATCCGCATGATGTTTGAGGAAAAGAAAGAAAGGGGACCTCTGTTCCGCAAATACCTGATTCTTGCGGGAATCACGCTGGGACTGTTCGTCATCCGTTATCTGATCACGGATTATCCCTATTACGGGCTGGACAAACTGGGCGTCATTCTGGATGTGACAGAACAGAAGGCTGAGTATGGTTACAGACCTTCCACACCGGCTATGGAAGCCGCGTATTCCATGCGTTTCTTTGAAAAAGGAATCTCTCTGGGAGAACTGCTGACACAGTATGACTTCCACACCAATCTGTTCCGAACCTTTGCCGGTTTCTTTGGAAGCTACGCTTTTGGCGAGGCAGACTGGTATTATATTGTGATGGGAATTCTGTATCTGTCTCTGTTAGGATACACTGTTCAGAAGCTCTGGAAACAGAAAAAAGCGATTTACCGCTGGGAGATCGCGGCCGTGGCATTCACCTGCTTTATTCAATACGTCCTGATCGTAGGGAACTCCTGGTTTGTTGATTTTCAGCCCCAGGGGCGCTACCTGCTGCCGATTCTGTTCTTTATCGCCTATCTGATATCCCGGGTGGAAAATGTATGGGAGGATAAAGTGCTGCGAACCATACTGGTGTGTACCTGTGTACTTTCCCTGTACTGCTTCTGGCACGTAGGTATTCCGAATCTGGTTCCGGACACGGTGATACTCCCGTAAAATCTGTCCCCTGACATTGAAAATCTCTTGACTGTGAACCAGGTTGATACCCTATGATAAAGGCAGAAAAGGACAAAAAGCGAAGACTGTCCCAGGCAGGAGGTTCAGATATGACAATTCAGGAAGCAGAAGAGAAGACCGGACTGTCCCGGTCCAACATTCGGTTTTATGAAAAAGAAGGGCTGTTTTCACCGAAAAGAGACGGGAAAAACGGTTATCGTAATTACTCGGAAGAAGATGTGGAAACAATACGCAAAATTGTGTTTCTGCGGAGCCTTGGTATTTCTGTGGACGAAATCCGCAAAATTATACAGGGGCAGTTATCTCTGTGTCAGGTTGTGGAATGTCAGAGCAGAAAGCTTCAGGAAAATCTGAAAGATGTACAGGGGTATATTCTGGTTTGCGAAAGACTCATAAAAGATGGCCCTGTCTCTTTTGAAGAACTGGATACGGATAAATATACAAATGCAGACGCAGAAGAGTGGAACATCAGACGGGGCGCCCTGCTGCGCTATGATTTTGCGGGACTTCTTTATCGTCTCAGCAGCCTGAGAACCTGGAAAATTTTATGGATTTTGAGTCTGATGATAAGCATTCTTTCCTATCCCGGACTGCCTGCAGAAATTCCCATCCAGTGGAATGGGGGAGAAGCGGTTACTACAGGAGCCAGAATCTCTATTTTTGTGTATCCGGTTGTCCTGATTGTATGGAGACTGATTCTGATTCCCTGGCTGTATATTACTCTTGGCAACAGGCTCCACAAAAGTCTGATATCCGAATATGCAGTAAATGCCATCTGTTTTACAGGGGTTAGTGTAGAAATTTTTTCGGTTCTGCAGGCCCACAGACTGATATCAGGCGGTGTGTTTCCATTGCTTGCGGCAGATGCGGGAATTCTTCTCATTCTTCTGTTTCTGGGACTCTGGGAGATAAACCGGAAGCCGGAAACATGATGCTCAGCATTCATTTTAAGACGTTGCTTTGCCAGAAGCCGGTTTTTTATGGCTTCCGACACAGCAGCGTCTTTTTTAAATTAGATCTATCCGAAACTAAAAAACTGTGTTAGAATTGCTGAGGTTCAAAATCTATGTACTTAAAGAGGTTATCAGATATGCGTATAGCAAAGAATATTTTTGATTTCATGAAAAAGGAAACCGTTCTGGCGGCAGCGGCATTTCTTGCACTTCTTTCTGCCTTTATTGTAAAACCTTCGGCAGCATATGTGGAATATATTGACTTTCGGGTACTGGGGATACTTCTGAGTCTTATGATTGTTATGGCAGGTTTTCAGAAAAACGGTCTGTTTGATACCATTGCAAGGGTGTTGCTGAAAAGAACGCGGAGCACGAGAGAGCTCTGCCTTGTACTTGTTTTTTTATGCTTTTTTTCAGCATGCTGATCACAAATGATGTGGCGCTGATTACTTTTGTGCCTTTTACCATCCTGATTTTAAAGACCAGTCAAAAAGAAAATTTATTAATTCCTGTCATTGCCATTCAGACAATTGCAGCAAACCTCGGAAGTATGCTGACTCCGGTGGGAAATCCGCAGAATCTGTATCTGTACAATCTGGGGGGCTTTTCTCTGTCTGCTTTTATCAAAATCATGCTTCCATATTCATTGCTTTCTCTGTCCGGTCTTTTCATCTGGACTATGGCCATATGTCATAAAAATGAACGGATTTCCATAGAACAGGAATCCGGCGCCGCTCAGACAGAAAACGGAGGCAGAAAAGAAGCTTTCCGGAACGCCGCATACATGTTTCTGTTTTTCCTCAGCATTCTTGCCGTTGTAAAAGTAATTCCTTATTATATTGTACTGTTTTTTGTTGTATTGATTACTCTTGCCATGGATAGACGGGTATTAAAGACTATTGATTACAGTCTGCTGTTTACATTTTGCTTTTTCTTCATTTTTACCGGCAATATAGGGCAGCTGGATCTGGCAAAACAGTGTCTGCAAAGCGCTGTAAGCGGAAGAGCTGTACTCATGGGAACCGTAGTCAGCCAGATTATCAGTAATGTGCCGGCAGCCCTTCTTCTTTCAGGATTTACTTCTGATTACAAAAGCCTGCTGATAGGGGTAAACATCGGCGGTCTGGGAACACTGATTGCGTCTATGGCAAGCCTGATTTCCTATAAGCTTTATGTTCATGATTATAATCAGAATAAAGGGAAATATTTTGCCTATTTTACAGTCTCAAATCTCTGCTTTCTGGCGCTTCTTTCCATGGGAGCCTACATACTTTCCTGAAAAGAAAACCGGCAGTGTTTTTCCTTTTCAGACGAAATCGGATATGTTAGAATATAAAAGTAAGAGCAGACACTGTTTGCTTTTTGAAGGGGAATTTATATTATATTTTGACATACCCCAGTACCTATAGTACAATGCTATACGAATTATTCGTACAGGAATAATCTGTTTTTTTGAAAATGAAACTGAAAAAGAGAACGAAAAGTAAGGTGCCTAAACGTGAAAAAGCTAGCATTAAATGATGAAATTTTATTACAGATTGATAAACCGGCCCGCTATCTGGGCAATGAAATCAACGCCGTGATGAAGAACCCGGATACAGTGGATGTACGCTTCTGCATGTGCTTCCCGGACGTTTACGAAATCGGTATGTCCCATCTGGGTATTCAGATCCTTTATGACATGTTCAATCAGAGAGAAGATGTCTGGTGTGAACGGGTATATTCTCCCTGGACAGACCTGGACAAGGTCATGCGGGAACAGAAGATTCCCCTGTTTGCCCTGGAGTCTCAGGACCCGGTCCGCAGTTTTGATTTCCTTGGAATTACTCTGCAGTACGAAATGTGTTATACCAATATTCTGCAGATTCTGGATCTGAGCCAGATTCCCTTAAACGCCTCAGAACGTACCTGGGATGATCCTGTTGTAATCGGAGGCGGACCCTGTGCGGTGAATCCGGAACCACTGGCAGAATTTTTCGATCTCTTCTACATCGGTGAAGGTGAAACATCCTACTTTGCCCTGATTGACGCTTACAAGGACGTGAAAAAGAAAAACGGAAGCCGTCAGGAATTTCTGGAGAGGGCTGCGGAGATTCCGGGCATCTATGTTCCCTCCTTTTATGAGGTTACTTACCATGAGGACGGCACTATTGCTTCCATGGAACCTGTGAATTCTCACGCACCACGGAAAGTAAAAAGGCAGGTAGTCACAGATCTTACGCACACATATTATCCCAAAAAACCTCTGGTTCCCTTTATCAAGGCGACGCAGGACCGCGTGGTTCTGGAAATTCAGAGAGGCTGCACCCGCGGCTGCCGGTTCTGTCAGGCAGGCATGATTTACCGGCCCGCCAGAGAGCGTTCTCTGGAAATGCTGGAGGAAGCAGCTCTGGAAATGCTGAAAAACACCGGTCATGAAGAGATTTCCCTGAGTTCCTTAAGTTCCAGTGATTTTTCTCACCTGCAGGAACTGGTAACTTTTCTGATTGATACCTTTGGAAATAAAGGGGTCAACATTTCTCTTCCTTCTCTGCGCATTGACGCCTTTTCTCTGGATGTGATGGGAAAGGTACAGGATGTGCGCAAAAGCAGTCTGACTTTTGCGCCGGAGGCCGGTTCCCAGAGACTGCGGGATGTTATTAATAAAGGCCTGACTGAGGAAGTGATTCTGAATGGAGCCGGGCAGGCTTTTGAAGGCGGATGGAATAAGGTAAAGCTGTACTTTATGCTGGGACTGCCCACTGAGACAGAAGAGGATCAGAAAGGAATTGCCCATCTGGCAGAAAAAATTGCCCGCAGATATTATGAAATCCCTAAGGATCAGAGAAACGGGAAATGTCAGATTACAGTCAGCACGTCTTTCTTTGTACCCAAACCTTTTACTCCCTTCCAGTGGGCGCCCATGTGCACCCGGGAAGAGTTTCTGGAAAAGGCCCATACAGTAAACAGCGAGATTAAGGAACAGCTGAACCGGAAGAGTATCCGGTACAACTGGCACGAAGCAGATGTCACTGTTCTGGAAGGTATTTTTGCCCGGGGCGACAGAAGGACTGCGAAAGCTCTCCGCCTTGCCTATGAAAAAGGCTGCCTGTTTGATTCCTGGTCGGAGTATTTTCATAATGACCTCTGGATGGATGCCTTTGAAGAAGCGGGAATTGATACAGACTTTTACACCACAAGGAAGCGGGAAGCAGATGAAATCTTCCCCTGGGATTTTATTGACATCGGAGTTACCCGGAAATTCCTGCAGCGCGAATGGCTGCGTGCGCAGGAAGAGACTGTTACTCCTAACTGCAAGGCCCAGTGTCAGGGCTGCGGCGCAACCCGTTATCACACAGGCATCTGTCCGGGAACAGATTCCCTGAATCTTATGGAAGGAGAAAATGAGGCATGAAAATCCGAATTCGTTTTCGCAAATACGGAATTATGAAGTTTATCGGCCATCTGGATATCATGCGTTATTTCCAGAAAGCCATACGCAGGGCTGACATTGATATCTGCTATTCCAGCGGTTTCAGCCCGCATATGATTATGTCTTTCGCTTCTCCTCTGGGAGTAGGACTGACCAGTGACGGAGAATATCTGGACATTGAAATAGGAAACGAGCTTTCCTCCGCCTCTGCGGTACAGCGCCTGAATCATGTAATGGCAGAGGGTGTGGAGGTTCTGTCCTTCCGGAAGATCCCCGAGGAAAAATCTTCAAATGCCATGTCTCTGGTGGCGGCTGCAGACTATGAAGTCCGGTTTCGGGACAGCTTTGCAATTCCGGAAGGATTGGAAAACGACTGGAATTCCTTTCTGTCCCAGGACAGTATTTCTATCGTAAAAAAGACGAAAAAAGGGGAGCGAGAGCTTGATCTGAAACCTCTCATCTATCAGGCAGAACTGCGCCGGGAGCCGGACGAAAGCTTCTGCATTTTCCTGCGCCTTTCCTCCGGAAGCGCTGATAATGTGAAACCGGAGCTTGTACTGGAAGCTTTTGCAGCTTTCGCGGGCTTTTCCATACCGGAGTTTGCTCTTTTGATTCACAGAAAAGATCTGTATGCCAATACCGGGTCCGCAGAGCAGCCCTGCTTTGTAAGTCTGGAAGATCTGGGAGAGGAGTTTTAAACGGTGGAAGAGAAGGGAATCTTTCTTGTAACCAGATTTCCCGTACAGGGGAAAGAACAGATTATAAGCGCTTATTATGAAGACGGCCATGCGGCGGAGCTTTGCTGTACTCCGCCCGGGGCCGCTTCTTTACTTGGAAATATTTATGTAGGGAAGGTCAAGAATATCCTTTCCAATATTAACGCGGCTTTCATCGAAATTGCGGACGGAATCCTTTGTTACTATTCCCTTGCAGAAAAAGGAACTCCGTTCTACACTTCACCCAAAAAAACATCCCGTCTGGCGCCGGGGGACGAGCTCCTGGTTCAGGTAAGCCGTGAAGCGGTAAAAACCAAGGCGCCGACAGTTACCAGCAATCTGAATTTTGCCGGCAAATATCTTGTGCTGACTACCGGGAAAAAAACCTTGGGTATCTCCTCAAAACTGAAACCGGAGGAGAGGGAACGTCTGCGCAGACTTGCCGAACCCTTCCTGTCTGATGACTTTGGTATTATCGTCCGCACCAATGCAGCCAATGCAGTGGAATCTGAACTGCGGGAAGAACTTTCACGTCTGACTGCTCTTTGCAGGAGAACTCTGGAAACGGGACGAAACCAGACCTGTTTTTCTCTTGTGTACCGGGAACCGCCTGCCTATATGGCGCGTCTTCGAAGTCTGCCCGAAAATCGTCTCTCCCGGATTCTGACAGACGATCCTCTGCTTTATGAGGAACTGTCTGCCTTTCTTCTTTCCCACCAGCCGGAGGATGCAGAAAAGCTTTCCTTTTACGATCAGACATCCCCGTCTCTGAACAGTGTCTATGGTATTGCAAAAGCTATTGACGAGGCGCTGAACGAGCGCGTATGGCTGAAATCCGGGGGCTACCTGATTATTCAGCCTACAGAGGCACTGACGGTCATTGATGTGAATACCGGGAAATATCAGGGACATAAAAAGCAGCAGGATACTTTTCTTAAGATTAATCTGGAAGCTGCAAAAGAAACGGCGCGGCAGCTGCGTCTGCGCAATCTGTCCGGCATCATAATTGTGGATTTTATTGATCTGGAATCACAGGAAAAGCAGAAAATGCTGATGGATTTTCTTGCAGGAGAACTGAAACGCGATCCGATAAAAACAACACTGGTAGATATGACAGCCCTGGGGCTTGTAGAAATTACCCGGCAGAAAACGCAGAAAACATTTCGTGAGCAGACCGGTACTGTATGAAATTCCGGTTTTAAAAAGAAAAAGGTACCCCTAATCACCATGTGAAAGAAAGGGAAAGTGACATGAATACAAAGTATGATTTTACAACCATTCTTGAACGGCTGGGAAAGGATGCCATCGCAGTAGATCTTCCTGCTTCCGGAGGGGGAGCGAATTTCTTCGCAGATGCCAAAGTTCAGGAAGGGTTTTCTGTAATTCCCATGTGGGTTGCGGACATGAATTTCGCAACAGTTCCCACTGTCCCCAAAGCCCTTGCAGAACGGGTCTCCCATCCTGCATACGGATACTTTGAGCCTGCAGAGGCATATTATAATTCCATTATCCGCTGGCATGAGGAGCGTTATGGCACAACCGGACTTCACGCAGACTGCATCGGTTATGAAAATGGCGTACTGGGTGGAGTGGTAAGCGCTCTCCGCACTCTGTGTCAGCCCGGAGATTCCATTGTGCTTCAGTCGCCCACCTATATTGGGTTTACCCACTGCGCGGAAGACAACGGATGGAATCTGGTCCTGAATCCCCTGATACAGGATGCAGAAGGCGTCTGGCGGATTGATTACGATGACCTGGAGGAAAAGATAAGAAACCATCACATCCACACGGCTGTTTTCTGTTCGCCCCACAATCCTATGGGACGAGTCTGGGAAGAATGGGAAATCCGAAAACTTATGGAACTCTATCAGAAATATGATGTGATCGTTATTTCTGATGAAATCTGGGCAGATCTGACCATGCCGGGGATTCGCCATATTCCTACCCAGATGATATCTGAAGATGCCCGCATGCGCACCATTGCCATGTACGCGCCATCCAAGACTTTCAATCTGGCCGGTCTGGTGGGCTCCTATCATATTATTTACAATCCTGTTTTACGTGACCGGATTACAAGAGCAGGCAGCGCAACCCATTATAATTCCATGAATATGCTTTCCATGCACGCATTAATTGCCGCCTACAGCCCGGAAGGACAGGAATGGCTTGATGAACTTCGCCAGATTCTGAAAGAAAACATTGATTACGCAGTAACTTTTATCAGAACAAATTTCCCTGGTGTGAAAACTACCTGCCCACAGGGTACCTACATGCTTTTTCTGGACTGCACAGAATGGTGCGGGACACATCATACAGACATTGGGGCATTACAGAAGGCAGGTATTGAGGTGGGAGTCGTCTGGCAGGACGGCCGTCCCTTTCACGGAGACTGCCATATCCGTATGAACCTCGCTTTGCCTCACAGCCTGGTAGAGGAAGCTTTCTGTCGTCTGAAAACATATGTATTCGTATAATTCTTGTGGAGAACGCTGCGCAAGCGTGTTTCGGAAGTGAAATTGTGCTGCGGTTCCACCCGACGTGTCTCCATGAATAAAATTTTTCTCCACCTCTTGACAGGCGCTCCCTGTCATGCTATTATATTACGGATGCCGCACAACGAGGTATAAGTATGCACATTTTTCTTTAACAGGATCATAAGAAAAGCGCATCACCAAAATTGGCGAGTAAATAATCAGGAGGTGCCACAGCATGTACGCAATCATTGCAACAGGTGGTAAACAGTACAAAGTATCCGAAGGCGATGTCATCAAGGTAGAGAAGCTTGGTGTAGAAGCTGGTGAAACCTATAACTTCGACCAGGTTCTGGCAGTCGGCGGAGAGACTCTGACCGTAGGAACCCCGACAGTAGCCGGCGCTACGGTAACTGCATCTGTGATCGGTGACGGTAAGGCTAAGAAAGTCATCGTTTACAAGTACAAGAGAAAATCTGGATATCACAAGAAAAACGGCCACAGACAGCAGTACACAGCAGTAAAGATCGAAAAGATCTCTGTTCAGTAATTTGTCATGACAGCCGTTACCATATATAAGAAATCCGGACAATATACAGGCTTTACCCTGGAAGGACATGCCGGGTACGCAGAAGAAGGCGAGGATATTGTGTGCGCAGCAATCAGTGTTCTGTCACTGAATACGCTGAATTCCATAGAAGCCTTTACAGAAGATCGGTTTTCCGGAGAGGAAAAGGATGGTTTTCTGAGCTGCCGGTTTCCGGAGCCTTTATCTGAGAAAGCTGTACTTTTGCTGGATTCCATGGTACTTGGACTGACAGACATTCAAAAAAGCTATGGAGAATCATACATCAGGATTACATTCAAGGAGGTGTAAGATTATGTTACAGATGAACCTTCAGCTGTTCGCTCATAAAAAAGGAGTAGGTTCCACAAAGAACGGCCGCGATTCCGAGTCCAAGAGACTTGGCGCCAAGAGAGCTGACGGACAGTTTGTAAAGGCTGGAAACATTCTTTACAGACAGCGCGGAACCAAGATTCACCCGGGTGTGAACGTAGGACGCGGCGGAGATGATACCCTGTTCGCTCTGACTGACGGTGTAGTCAGATTCGAGAGAAAGGGAAGAGATAAGAAACAGGTTTCTATCGTCCCGGTAGCAGCAGAATAAGTTGGTTTTTGAGGCTTCAAGTCGGTAGATTTGAAGCCTCTTTTACTCAGAAGCAGCTTTTTGCAGGAGGATTAATATGTTTGCAGACAGAGCAAAAATCATCATCCGCTCAGGCAAGGGCGGCGACGGGCATGTGAGCTTCCGCAGGGAGCTGTATGTGCCCAACGGCGGACCTGACGGCGGCGACGGCGGCCGGGGCGGCGACGTAATTTTTGAAGTGGATGAGGGTCTGAACACCCTCTATGAATACCGTCATCGGAGAAAATTCAAGGCTCAGGATGGCGAAGAAGGCGGAAAAAGACGCTGCCATGGAAAAGACGGCGGCGATATCGTCTTAAAAGTGCCGGAAGGAACCATTGTACGTGAGGCGGAAAGCGGAAAAGTCATTGCAGATATGTCGGGCGACAACCGCCGGCAGATTATTCTGAAGGGCGGCCGGGGCGGAGCCGGAAATCAGCATTTTGCCACAGCCACTATGCAGGTGCCCAAGTATGCGCAGCCAGGACAGCCTGCTCAGGAACTGGAAGTTCTTCTGGAGCTGAAGGTTATCGCAGATGTAGGGCTGGTAGGATTTCCGAATGTAGGTAAATCCACTCTGCTTTCCCGTGTAACCAATGCCCAGCCTAAAATTGCCAATTATCACTTCACGACTCTCACTCCGAATCTGGGTGTAGTGGATCTGGATGGCGGCAACGGTTTCGTAATCGCGGACATTCCCGGTCTGATCGAAGGAGCTTCGGAAGGTGTAGGGCTTGGACATGAGTTCCTTTGCCATATTGAACGAACCCGTGTACTGATTCATATGGTAGATGCGGCCTCCACCGAAGGGCGCGATCCGATTGCGGACATCTATGCAATTAATAAGGAATTAAAAGCTTATAATGAAGAAATCGCCTCTCGTCCCCAGGTAATTGCAGCCAATAAGATAGATGCGCTGGGAGACGATATGGACTCGATAGAACTGTTAAAAGAGGAGTTTGAGCCTCAGGGCATTCGGGTATTTCCGATTTCGGCTGTAGCAGGACAAGGACTGAAAGAGCTTCTTTATTATGTCAGGGAACTTCTGGATGCTTCTCC
The DNA here is from genome assembly GCA_944378225.1 of uncultured Merdimonas sp. Classification (GTDB taxonomy): domain Bacteria; phylum Bacillota; class Clostridia; order Lachnospirales; family Lachnospiraceae; genus Laedolimicola. The sequence goes on along the minus strand of CALWGE010000012.1, from coordinate 15,152 downwards.
TCAGGAAGCAATTGTCTTTGAGCAGGAATATTTCCCGGAAGAAGAACTGGTATATGAAAATCTTCCCTATACTGTCACCAAGTCGGAGGAAGAAGAAGGCGTCTACATTGTGGAAGGTCCCCGTATTGAAAAAATGCTGGGATATACGAATCTGGATTCCGAAAAGGGATTTGCTTTCTTCCAGAACTTCCTGAAAAATACGGGAATTCTGGACGAGCTGGAAGAAGCAGGAATTCAGGAAGGGGATACCGTGCGGATGTACGGACTTGCATTTGACTATTACCGGTAGTAACCGAAAAAATAAACCGCAGCAGAGACCGACAGACGTAAACTGCCTTGGGAATTCATGCTGCGTCATAGAATAGAAGGAGAAACTATGACAAGTAAACAGCGGGCTTATCTGAAAAGTCTGGCCATGACGATGGAACCTATTTTCCAGGTCGGAAAATCTTCTGTCACTCCGGAACTTACAAAGGCTATTGAAGAAGCGCTTGCGGCCCGGGAGCTGATTAAACTCAGTGTGCTGCAGAACTGTGCCGATGATCCCCGTGAGATTGCGGAACTGATCGCCGATCGTACCCGTTCACAGGTGGTTCAGGTCATCGGAAAGAAAATTGTTCTCTATCGTGAAAACAAAGATGAAAAAAACGGGAAAAAGAAAATTCTGCTTCCTGTATAACTGTGACTGAATAACCGGTATAAGGACCGGAAGTGCTTATGGAGAGGAAAAAAAGAAAGAAAGTAGGAATTCTTGGGGGAACCTTTGATCCAATTCATACCGGACATCTCATTCTGGCAGAGGAAGCCTGTGAGGCCTTTTCTCTGGATTATGTCCTGATTATGCCAAATGGGAATCCGCCGCATAAAGCGGGACAGGTACACGCCACTATGGCGCAGCGCACCAGAATGGCAGAGCTTGCCGTGGCAGATAATCCACACCTTCGGGTATCTGATTTTGAAAAAACCCCGCAGGATTATCATTATACGTATGAAACCCTGGAATTTCTGTCGGATCAGAACCCGGATACAGATTATTATTTTATTGTTGGCGCTGATTCTCTGATGATGCTCCACACCTGGAAAGAGCCGCAGAGGATCTGTGATCAGTGCGCCATTCTGGCTGCAGTCCGCGATGGTATGCGGCCCCTGGAACTGGAGAGTTGGATAGAGGCTCTCAGCAAAAAATACGGAGCCCGGATTTATCCTCTTTCTACTACAAATATTGATATTTCCTCAAACATGATACGTGAAAAAGTGCAGAACCGCCGCAGTATCCGGTACTATGTACCTGCTTCGGTAGAAGCATACATTCATGCGGAGCAGCTCTATCTGACAGCGGAAGGAGAGGGAAGGCCTTATGAAGAATTATGATATGAAAGCCTACCAGAAAAAAATCAAGCACGAGATGGATGACGGACGTTACCAGCATACACTGGGTGTCATGTATACCTGTGCGGCGCTGGCCATGCGCTATGAGTATGACATTCAGAAAGCGCAGCTGGCGGGCCTCCTTCACGACTGTGCTAAATGTATTCCCAATGGGAAAAAGCTGAAGCTTTGTGAAAAACACAATATTCAGATTACAGAAGTAGAAAAACGCAATCCCTTTCTGCTTCATGCAAAGCTGGGAGCTTTCCTTGCCATGCACCAGTATGGCATTACGGATAAAGAAGTAGTCAGTGCCATTCTTAACCATACTACAGGCAAACCGAACATGTCGCTGCTTGATAAAATTGTTTACGTGGCAGACTATATTGAGCCCCGGCGGAATAAGGCCCCAAACCTGACAGAAGTAAGAAAACTGGCTTTTCTGAATCTGGACGATGCTCTCTACCGGATTCTTTCGGATACTCTGGAGTATCTGGACGAAGGTTCGGGAGAGATTGATGAAATGACTCTGAAAGCCTATAATTATTATAAAATGCAAAGGGAACACGAAGGAAAGGGAACAGAAAAGGAGGAAACTCTATGACACAAAAACAGTCCAAAGAAATGGCCCGTTTAGCCTATGCAGCTCTGGATGACAAAAAAGCCAGCGATATCCGCATTCTGGATATTTCAGAAATTTCTGTTCTGGCAGATTATTTTCTGATTGCCAGCGGTTCCAATAAAAATCAGGTACAGGCTATGGTGGACAATGTACAGGAAGAACTTCACAAAGCGGGATTTTCCCCCCGTCAGATAGAGGGTTATCAGTCTGCCAACTGGATTCTTCTGGATTATGGTGATATTATCATTCACATTTTCGACGAAGAAAACCGGCTTTTCTACGATCTGGAACGTATCTGGAGAGACGGAGCCGTTATTTCACCGGAAGCCCTGGAAGAAGCCTGAGTCGGTGATAATACGGATTCCACGCACCGGCTCCACCCTGTCTGAGAAAGGAACTGGGAATTTATGAGCAGCATCCGAAAAGTAACGCAGATTACTCACAATCGTTTTCTGAATATGTATGATCTGGACGTCACCCATCGAAACGGTGATCCCGGACTTTATCATGTGGCATCACGTGCGCGCAGTACAGAAGAGCTTAAGCTCAGTACAAGAGTCAATCGGGCGGATGGTGTTATTATTTACGCTCTGTACGGAGAAGATAAGAGCCGGGTCGTTTTAATCCGGCAGTATCGTTACAGTATCGGAGATTATATTTACGAGTTTCCTGCCGGTCTTGTAGACGAAGGAGAAGATTTTCATGCAGCCGGTGTCCGGGAACTGAAAGAAGAGACAGGACTCGACTTTCATCCTCTCAATGTGGATTCCATTTATTCCAGACCTTATTTTACCACCATTGGTATGACGGATGAGTCCTGTGCAGCTGTATATGGCACAGCTGACGGAACTGTTTCTAGAGAAGGACTGGAGGACAGTGAGGAAATAGAAGTTGTACTTGCTGACAGAGAGGAAATCCGCAGAATTCTCCGGGAAGAACATGTATCTTTGATGTGTGCTTATATGATGATGCATTTTCTGCATGCAGATCCGTTAAATCCATTTGCCTTTCTGGAGGTAAAACAGTCATGACACTGGAAGAAAAGCTGGAATTCTGGCACCAGAATCAGGAATATGAGCATATTATCGAAGAACTGGAGAAAATACCTTCTTCTGAGCGGAGCCATGAACTGACAGGTCTTCTGGCCCGTGCATATGAAAATGCAGCAAACGGCGCTGAGTATCCGGAATATCATGAACACGCTATAGAACTGCTGCAAAGTGCCATGGAAGAGGAGGATGCCAACTGGAATTTCCGTATGGGATTCGCCCTTTATTGGCTGGACAGAGAAGAGGAGGCAGTTCCTTTTTTCGAGAAAATTTTCTCTTTAATTTCATCTGATCCGGAAACGCAGGAGTTCTGGGCTGATGCAGCAGACCTGTTAGATTACTGTCGTACACAGGCAGCCAAAAAACGCAGTCTGAAGCAGAATGTTCCTTATTTGTCTCTTTCAGAGCGTATCTGGTAGAATTTGAATTTAACTGTAAAATAAAAAGGGCATACGAAAAACCCGTTTTGAAATGGGGAACTTTTCGGGATGTCCTTTCTTTTTATCTGTTTATCTATGTGATCTATCGGAAAAAGCGGAATACACCAAACACTTTGCCAAGAATCTGACAGTCTGTTACAATGATAGGTTCCATGGAGTCATTCTCCGGCTGCAGACGAATATGATCTGCTTCGCGATAAAAGGTCTTTACTGTAGCCGAGTCATCCACAAGGGCAACAACCATATCGCCGTTCCGGGCAGTCTGGCTCTGTTCCACAAGGATGGTGTCACCATCAAAAATACCTGCGTTGATCATGGAATTACCCTGTACTTTAAGCATGAAACACTGTTCATTCGGCATGAACTCCATGGGAACAGGAAAATAAGAATCGATATTTTCCACAGCAAGAATCGGCTGTCCGGCCGCCACCTTGCCGACAATAGGAACATTGACAACCTCTCTGCGGGACAGATTAAAATTATCATCAATAATTTCAATAGCCCTGGGTTTCGTGGGATCTCTGCGAATGTAACCATTCTTCTCCAATGTTTCCAGATGAGAATGAACAGAAGAAGTTGACTTCAGTTCCACAGCTTCACAAATGTCACGAACCGAAGGGGGATATCCTTTGTTGATAATCTGAGATTTTATATATTCAAGAATTTCCGACTGCTTTTTGGAAATTTTCCCATATGCCATATTTTGTATCCTCCTTTGTATATGAACTAGTATAGCACAGGATATAGGCAGATGCAAACAAATGTTTAGAAAATTTGTTCTGTTTTATGTGTTTACATAATATTTTTATGTTACCTCTTTTGATTCCGGAGGTTATCAGAACTTTTTGAACAAATGTTTATTTTTGTCTGGTTTCCTGTTTTGTTTTGTGATATAATTATTACTAAATTATTACACCTTCAGCGTACGGTTACCGTTCTTTTATGCTGGAGAAAATCACATCACAGGAAGGAACCAGAAGATGAAAAAGCACGTAAAATGGCTTCTGCTTGCCCTGAGTCTCGTATGTATTACGGGAGCTGCGGGCTGCGGAGGCAAAGAAGATGAACAAGCCGCAACATCAGAAACCTTTTCCACAGAAGATGAAATTCTTGCAGAGGGCACAGAAGAGACGGAAGAAGAAGCAGAAGTGGAAGAGGAAGTAGCTCCCGAAGGAATGTACCGCAGCGAGCTGACAAATGAATGGATCAGCGAAGATCTGAAGAATCAGCGGCCGCTTGCAGTTATGGTTGACAACGAAAAGACAGCACTTCCTCATTACGGTCTTACACAGGCAGATATTGTTTATGAGATGATGAACAGTACAAAAAATGGTCAGATTACCCGCTTCATGGTTATGGTAAAAGATTACGACAGTATTGATCAGCTGGGAAGCATCCGCAGTGTCCGTCCTACGAATTTTATGATTGCGCCGGAGTGGAATGCCATTGTATGTCATGACGGAGGCCCCTTCTATATTAACAGCTTCCTTCAGAATCCGTATGTAGATCATTTCAGCGGAACCTTCTCCCGTGTGAACAATGGAAAACCCAGAGAGTTCACGGAATACATGCTGCCGGGAGATATGGACAAGAATTTCAAAAATTCCAGTGTTGATCGGGAGTATAACGAATATGCGCCTACAGAGCCGCATTTTGAGTTTGCATCTGAGAGCAATCCTGTCGACCTTTCCACAGAAGCCGGAAGCAGCAGCTGCACACTGGTAGATCTTCCATTCCCGCATAACAATTCTGAGCTGAATTATGATGAGGCTTCCGGAACCTATCTGTATTCCGAATACGGTTCTGCTCATCTGGATCCGGGCAATGGAAATAAGCAGCTTGCATTTAAGAATGTAATTCTTCAGAAAATGAGCTACAACGAGCTGGACAGCAACGGATATATGGTATGGAACTGTCTGGCGACAGGAATGGATGGCTACTATATCACAAATGGACAGGCAATTCCCATTACCTGGAGCAAGGTTTCTGATACGGATCGCACCATTTATTATGATATGACCGGCGATGAAATTACAATCAATACCGGAAAGACCTACATTGCCTTTGTTGCTGACGAAGTATGGGATCAGTTGGTAGTTGAATAACCGACAGATATTTACAGGCAAAATAAAGAAAGGTACTCACCTTTGACAAAGAACCGCAGATGGCTAAAACAGTTAACATGTTTTCATACCATCTGCGGTTCTTTATGTGTATCCTTTGATTTGAGGATTTTTATGAATCACCGCCGGGAGTTTCTCTAAGCCGTACTGCTTTGGCTGCCCTCCGCCTGCGTGCGTCATCCTGTGCCGCATAATGCTTTCTTGTAGTATTTACATCCTTGTGTCCCAGAACATCTGCTACCAGATAGATGTCGCCGGTTTCCTGATAAAGTGTTGTACCATATGTACTGCGAAGCTTATGCGGAGTGATCTTTTTCAGCGGCGTTACCTGGCGGGAATATTTCTTTACCAGATTTTCTACTGCACTTATGCTGATGCGGCGGCATTGCGTAGAGTAGAAGAGAGCGCGTTCATGACCATTCTGGGGAATGACCAGTTTCCGGCTTCCCTCAATATAATTTTTCAGAGCCTGCTCTACCTCTTCGCCAAAATAAACAATCATTTCAGAGCCGCCTTTGCGTGTTACCTTAATTCCATTGTTGTGAAAATCTATGTCTGTGATATCAAGTCCTACGCATTCGGAAACGCGGATTCCTGTACCCAGCAATAATGTCACAATCGCCAGATCCCGCTCCTTTGTTTTTTCATAATAAACTTTCTTTTGTCCGGTCAGACAATCCCCGCCATGTTCGATAAAATCCAGAAGACGGGCAGTCTCGTCCGGATCCAGCCGGATAATAGCCTTTTCATGAAGTTTAGGCATATCTACAAATACTGTGGGATTTGTAGATATCATCTGGCGTTTATAATAATAGGCATAAAAACTGCGGAGTGCAGACATTTTCCGTTTCAGTCCCTTTTCGCCGTTTGTTACAGAAACAGTTCCGCCGTCTTCCTCATCCCGCTGATACAATTTCAGATATTCTTCGTATTCCTCAATATCCACGGCCTGCAGCTTATCCAAATCAGAGACCGTAAAATCAGAAGTGCTGTAGTTTTTATAGGAAGGATTTTCCTCTGTGAGAAAGCGGAAAAATACCCGGATATCATATGCATAAGAAATGCGTGTACGGGTAGATGTCGTTGGTTCCACTGCACGAAAATAGTCCCGGGCAAAAGGCGGAAGTGTTTTGAGAATCTCCCTTAGCTTCTGAATATTGGCCATATCTGTCTGTTCATGATAACTTTTATATTCCATACGTATATATAACCGTTCCTTTCCTGTAATTTTTATATTTATATTATTTAAGATTATTTAGGAATCCCGCAGTAAAGAGAAGTATTAAAGTATTAACAGTAAAATATATGGTAAATTAAGGATCGTTATTTTGATGATTTCAGCTGGTATCAGTATAACATTTCAGGCCTTTCCTGTCAATCTATGAGAAAAACAAGGATTTGTCGCATAGATCTCTGCATCTATCTCATACAGAGATCCTGTGGCATTAATGCAAAAATTCCAGTCAGCAGTCAAAATGTAATCTATAAAATCCTATATAAAAATCCCCATACAGTATTTCTCTTCTGCGAATCTGTATGGGGATTTGTTTACAACTTTAATTATTTATAAAAAAGTATCATTTATAATTTATATTCTGTAGAGTAATATGGAAGAATCAGATATTGACCTGATATAATGGCATCTGTATCCGACAGGGAATTCAGCTCTTTGACTTCACGAATATAATCCTCCCGGGATTCATAATTTACATCCATATAATCTTCAGCCAAATCCCAAATCGTATCGCCAGGCTGAATCTCTACATTGGTATAATATTTGTAATAGGTAACTTCCGGCTCCTTTGCCTCAGCTTCAGACAGAAAGCTTCCGAAAAAGATCGCTATTGCCAAAGCAAGGCAAAGGGATGAAATAAAAATCGCCAGATTCTTTTGTCTCTTTCCGTGTCTTCTTCTCGTATTTTTTGTATAAGTTCTTTTGCTTTCGTACATAAGATGTGCCTCCCCCCGGACATGCTCTCCAAACATGCTGCTGAACAGTTATCGAACAGTTGTTCTTTATGTTTGTATTATAAGATACGAACATGCGTTTGTCAATACATATGTTCGGAAAATATGTTCGAATTTTGGCTTATCTATTCAAGAAAACAAAAGCAGAAATACGCTGTCTGTGATACACTTACTCTTCTGTAAACAGAGGTGTGGAATAATATCTGTCTCCGGAATCAGGAAGAAGAGCCACGATTATTTTTCCTGTATTCTCAGGTCTTTTCGCCAGCTCCAGAGCAGCCCAGAGAGCAGCTCCTGAAGTAATTCCTGTCAGCAGGCCTTCCTTTTTTGCCAGCAGCCTTCCTGTAGAAAATGCATCCTCACTTTCTACAGGAATGATTTCATCGTAAATCTCCGTATTAAGCAGCGCCGGAACAAAATTGGCGCCGATTCCCTGCAGTTTATGCGGGCCAAAAGTTCCACTGGACAGCAGAGGAGAGTCAGCCGGATCCACAGCTACGATTTTTACAGATGGTTTCCTGGATTTCAGGTACTCTCCCACTCCTGTCACGGTGCCGCCGGTACCTACGCCTGCCACAAAAATATCCACCTGACCATCCGTATCATTCCAGATTTCCGGGCCGGTAGATGTTCTGTGAGCCTGCGCGTTGGCCTGATTTTCAAACTGACCGGGAATGAAGCTGCCGGGAAGTTCTTTTGCCAGTTCCTCCGCTTTTTTCACTGCTCCGGACATTCCCTGGGCCCCTGGTGTCAGTACAATTTCCGCTCCATAAGCTTTTAGTATATTGCGCCGTTCCTCACTCATGGTATCCGGCATGGTCAGAATCATGCGGTATCCTTTTACAGCCGCTATGGCTGCAAGGCCAATTCCTGTATTTCCGGAAGTAGGTTCGATGATAACAGAACCTTCATGTAAAAGTCCTTTTGCTTCTGCATCCTCAATCATGGATTTGGCAGCACGGTCCTTAACGCTGCCTGCAGGATTCAGATATTCCAGTTTTACAAGTACACGGGCGGACAGTTTCAGCTCCTGCTCAAGCTTTTTTACTTCCATCAGGGGTGTACTGCCGATAAATTCTGTCATATTATTATAGATTGCTGCCATACGGTTCCTCCTTTTTCTGCATAAAATGCAGACTCTTTGATTAAAGGTATCTTACTCCGACAGAATAAAAAAGTCAATGATTCTCTTCTGGATATATTATGCTTGCCAGATGCCGTTTTTTGCGGGTATAATGGATTAGAAATCTGACCAGGAAAGGAATTCTGCACAATGAAATTACAGCAGCTTTTAAGTTATACGCGGCGTGCCGTGGATGATTTTCACATGATAGACGCAGGAGACAAAATAGCCGTGGGCATATCCGGAGGAAAAGACAGCCTGACCATGCTTTATGCCCTGCATGGTCTCCGACGCTTTTACCCGGCGCCGTTTGAGATCGAAGCGATTACTGTGGATCTTGGGTTCCCGGATTTTGATCTGAGCCCTATACGTGCGCTCTGCGAGGAAATGAACGTTCATTATACTGTTGTCAAAACAGATATTTATGAGGTTGTATTTGATGTCCGGAAAGAAAGCAATCCCTGCGCCCTCTGCGCAAAAATGAGAAAAGGCGCTCTGAATCAGGCAATCAAGGAAACCGGCTGCAATAAGGTGGCTTACGCTCATCATAAAGACGATGTGGTGGAAACCATGCTGCTTTCCCTGATTTTTGAAGGACGCTTCCATTCTTTTGCTCCCGTAACCTATCTGGATCGGATGGATCTGACAGTAATCCGCCCTCTGATGTACGTAAGTGAGGCAGATGTCATCGGTTTCCAGAATAAATATCAGCTTCCCGTATGTAAAAGTCCCTGCCCCGCAGACGGCCATACGAAACGTGAATATGCCAAACAGCTTCTCCAGCAGCTTTGTCATGAAAACCCCGGTGCGAAAGAAAGAATGTTCCGTGCTGTAGCGGATGGAATATACAGCCCTTACAAAGAACAGGACTTTATAAATAATCTGAAAAATCCTCGAGTCTGAAAAACGTTGATTTTTCTGAAAAAAGAAGAGCCAGGCGATTATACCCGGCTCTTCTTTTTTCCTGTACTGTATGACAGTCAGATGCCTTCAGAAGGCTTTTCTATTCTCTTTTCCACTATCCCTCTTCTATCTCACTGTGGAACTGCTGCAGGGACTTCACGCCCAGCTTTCCGCCTTTTTCTTTCACCTTGCGGATACCCTCTGTGGTGGCGATGGCAGCAGCCATCGTTGTCATATAAGGAATTCTTCCCTTTACTGCAGCTTTACGGATATAGCTGTCATCAAAACGGCTTTCTTTGCCTGACGGTGTGTTGATAATCAGCTGCACTTTTCCGTTGGCAATCGCATCGTATACATTGGGACGTCCTTCCTGCATTTTCTTCACCTTATCAGCCGGAATTCCAGCCTCACGGATTAAATCGCAGGTACGACCTGTGGCAATAATCCGGAAACCATCCTCATGGAAGCCTCTTGCCACCTGCACTACTTCAGGCTTGTCACGATCGCTGACACTGATAAGAACAGTACCTTCCAGCGGAAGCGGTGTCTGAGTCGCTTCCTCAGCCTTGTAGAAGGCTTCTCCAAAGTTGGATGCAAGTCCAAGAACCTCGCCGGTAGAACGCATTTCCGGTCCCAGCAGCGGATCCACTTCCTGGAACATGTTGAACGGGAAAACTGCTTCCTTCACACCATAATGATGGAATTTTTTCTCCTTCAGTGCCGGTACCGGGGACGGGATTCCTGTCAGATCTTCCGTGATAACCTGTGTAGCCAGCTGTACCATCTGAATATCGCAGACCTTGGATACCAGAGGAACCGTACGGGAAGCTCTCGGATTTGCTTCCAGTACAAAGACTTTTCCGTCTTCAATTGCATACTGCATATTCATAAGACCGCAGACATGCATTTCCTCTGCGATTTTCTTGGTATATTCCTTGATGGTTTTCACATTCTCCTCTGAAATATTCAGTGAAGGAAGAATGCAGGCGGAATCTCCGGAATGTACGCCGGCCAGCTCAATATGTTCCATCACAGCCGGAACAAAAGCATGTGTGCCGTCACAGATAGCGTCTGCCTCACATTCCATAGCATGGTGCAGGAAACGGTCAATCAGAATCGGTCTGTCAGGAGTCACACCTACAGCTGCCCGCATATATTCTGCCATGCTTTCCGGATCATGTACAACCTCCATGCCGCGTCCGCCCAGTACATAAGAAGGACGTACCATAACCGGATAACCGATCTTCTCGGCAATCTCCAGAGCTTCCTCAACATCTACAGCCATACCTGCTTCCGGCATGGGAATCTCCAGTTTTTCCATAATGGCGCGGAACTGATCACGATCTTCTGCCAAATCGATAACTTCAGGACTTGTACCCAGAATACGTACGCCGTTTTTCTGCAGATCAGCTGCCAGATTCAGCGGTGTCTGCCCTCCAAACTGAGCAATGACTCCTACCGGCTTTTCTTTTTCATAAATGCTCAATACATCTTCCAGAGTCAGAGGCTCGAAATATAATTTGTCTGAGGTATCATAATCCGTGGAAACTGTTTCCGGATTACAGTTTACAATAATGGTCTCAAAACCAAGTTTTTTCAGCGCTATTGCTGCATGAACACAGCAGTAATCAAACTCGATTCCCTGTCCGATTCGGTTGGGACCACCGCCCAGAATCATTATCTTCTGCCGATCGGTATGAACAGTGCTATTATCGGGGGCATTATAGGTGGAATAATAATAAGCGCTGTCTTTTGTTCCGCTTACGTGTACGCCTTCCCAGGCTTCTGTCACGCCGATATCCGTTCTGGCGCTTCGAATGGCATCCTCCGGAACCTCAAGAATCTGGGACAGATACCGATCGGAAAAACCGTCTTTTTTTGCCTTTGTCAAAGCGTCTGCAGGAGGTACGCTTCCCTTGAATTTCAGAAGTTCCTCTTCTTCCTCAACCAGCTCCCGCATCTGCTCGATAAAATAAGGTTTAATTTTTGTAAGTTCGTGAAGTTCTTCTGTGGTAGCGCCTTTACGAATAGCCTCGTACATAATAAACTGCCGTTCGCTGGTAGCCACATCCAGCATCTTCAGAAGCTCTTTCTTATTTTTTTCATGGAAATTCTTGGCGAATCCCAGCCCGTAACGACCAATCTCCAGACTGCGGATGGCTTTCTGGAAAGCTTCCTTATAAGTCTTTCCGATACTCATAACTTCGCCTACCGCACGCATCTGTGTGCCGAGCTTATCCTGCACTCCTTTGAATTTTTCAAATGCCCAGCGTGCAAATTTAATTACGATATAATCTCCATCCGGAACATACTTATCCAGTGTTCCGTACTTGCCGCAGGGGATCTCGTCCAGTGTCAGACCGGATGCCAGCATGGCTGATACAAGAGCGATGGGGAATCCTGTCGCCTTGGAAGCAAGAGCAGAAGATCTGGATGTACGGGGATTGATTTCAATGACAATATCACGATCCGTTACCGGGTCATGAGCCCATTGAACATTTGTGCCGCCGATCACCTGAATGGCCTCTACTATTTTATAGGATTTCTCCTGCAGGCGTTTCTGTACCTCTTCTGAAATAGTCAGCATAGGTGCTGAACAGAAAGAATCACCTGTATGTACACCCAACGGATCGATATTCTCAATAAAGCAGACTGTGATAATATTATTCTTGCTGTCGCGGACTACTTCCAGCTCCAGCTCTTCCCATCCGAGAATGGATTCCTCCACAAGAACCTGTCCCACAATACTTGCCTGCAGACCTCTGGCTGCAACCGTCCTCAGTTCTTCTACGTTGTAAACCAGTCCGCCGCCTGCGCCGCCCATGGTATAAGCAGGCCGGAGCACTACGGGATAACCCAGTTTGTCCGCGATCGCAACCGCCTCATCTACACTGTATGCAACCTCACTGTGCGCCATCTCGATTCCGAGACTGTCCATAGTATGTTTGAATTCAATACGGTCCTCACCTCGTTCAATGGCATCTACCTGCACGCCAATAACCTTTACGTTGTATTTTTCCAGTACACCTGCCTGAGCAAGTTCGGAACACAGATTGAGGCCGGACTGTCCTCCAAGATTCGGAAGCAGTGCATCCGGTCTCTCTTTCTCAATAATCTGTGTCAGTCTTTCTACGTTCAGCGGCTCAATATAAGTCACATCAGCTGTGCCCGGATCCGTCATGATTGTAGCCGGATTAGAGTTTACCAGTACAATTTCATAGCCCAGCTGCTTTAAAGCCTTACATGCCTGTGTGCCGGAATAATCGAATTCGCAGGCCTGTCCGATAATAATGGGACCAGATCCAATAATCAGTACTTTGTGAATATCCTGTCTTTTGCTCATGTTATTTTTTCTCCCTGTACATTTCTGAATCAAGCAATATGGTAAAAGGGCCATCATTGACCAGCTCTACCTTCATTTCTGCACCAAATTCTCCCTGCTCTACCACAGGAATTTCCCGGCGGCAGGTTTCTATAACATATTCATATAATTCCCTGGCCTTTGCCGGTTCACCTGCCTCCGTAAATCCGGGGCGGTTTCCATGGCGGCAGTCCGCATAAAGTGTGAACTGAGATACCAGCAGAAGCTGCCCGTCCACATCTTTTAAAGATCTGTTAATCTTTCCGTTTTCGTCCGAAAAAATACGCAGGCCGATCATTTTACGCACCAGACGGTCTGCGTCTTCCTTCGTATCATTCTGTCCTACGCCGACCAGAACCAGATACCCCTGGTCGATACGTCCTATTATTTCTCCGCGCACCGTTACCGATGCGCGGGAAACTCTCTGTATTACAAGCTTCATTTGCTTATCCTTTGCTGTCTGTCAGATTTTTTCATGCTCTCTTTCCTTGTATGCTGCAAATTCCCGGATTATATGAATCGTTCCGTCAATGCCAAGGCTGGCGGTATTCAGACACAAGTCATAGCCTGTAGCTTCTCCCCATTTCTTGTTGGTATAATAATTATAGTAGCTGGCACGACTCTTGTCTGTCTTCAGGATCAGATCCTTGGCTTTGGCATCTGTCACATCATGGCGGCGCGCAATGCGGGCAATGCGTGACTGCAGATCAGCATACAGATACACATTCACCACATTCGGGACCTCGGCCAGAGCATAGTCTGCACAACGGCCTACTATCACACAGGGACCTTCTTTGGCAATATCCTTAATGGCATTGAACTGTGCCAGAAAAATCTTGTGATTCAGTGGCATCTCTGCAAAAGCCGCTGTCGAATATCCCATAGAATAGGTATCCATTACAAGAGAATACAGGAAACTGTTGGTAGGCTTCTCATCATAATTCTCAAATATCTCCTGACAGAAGCCGCTGTCCTTGGCAGCTCTCTCCAGAAGTTCTTTGTCATAGAAAGGAATCTTCAGTTCCTCTGCCAGCTTTTTCCCTATATCATGTCCGCCGCTTCCATACTGACGGGCGATTGTAATAATTGTATTATTCGCCATATACTTCCGTCTCCTTTCCAGTATTTCTTGTGTATATTATACAGCAAAATTTCAAAAAAAGAAACCTGAAGTTAAAACTTTTACGTCCCGCACTGCAGATACGGACGACAGCTTATTTTGCAAAGTACACATACGATGCCTTACGCTCTGCAGCCTGTTTCGGTTCTTTATCCGGATAGCCGAGAACACAGTGTCCGATTCCTTCATAATCGCCTTCAATTCCCAGAGATCTGAGGATCTCTTTTCCCTCGGCACTTTCAAATTCCTCTTTGGCCCGGTGAATCCAACAGCTTCCAAGGCCCAGATCCTGAGCTGCCAGCATCAGATTTTCCATCACTAATGTTCCGTCATAAAGATAGGTAGGAACATTTTTGTCTGCCAGTACTACCAGAACAACCGGAGCACCATAAAAAGGATCCGTATCAGTCCCCATGATTTCTGCATTCATGCGCGAAAGTCTGTCGCGCAGTTCACGATTCGTAACCGCCAGTATGATCGCCGGCTGTCTCCCCATGCCACTGGGTGCCCATGTACCTGCTTCTGTGACTTTACGTATGAGCTCTTCCGGAACCATATCCGGCTTGTAGCTTCTGACACTTCGTCTTTCTCTGATAATCTGCAATGTCTCGCCCATCGAAAATTCTCTCCATTCCTCTGTTTGTCCATAATCCTTAGACATTATAGCACAATTCCTGCATTTTAGGAAAATAAATTTCAGTATTCACTATCTACAGAAGAATATCTTCCAGTCTTCGTTTTGGAAATAACCAGATCTCGAAGCATAACATTCTCCTCATTTTCGTGTCTATCTGTCCAGACTTGCCAGAATTCCGTATGCAATTCCTTTCGCCACATCATTCTGATAGAGATCGTCAGACAGTTTTTCTGCTTCTTCAGGATTGCTTAAATAACCAGGCTGAATCAATACTCCCGGCATCGTGGTCTCATTGAGAATTGTATAGTCGCCGGACACTGCTCCCAGATCTGCCGCCCCGCTTTCTTCCACAAGCTTTGCCTGCACATTTTCCGCCAGAGTTCTGCTCTTCTTATCTCCGTCTTCCCAGCCGCTGACACCACCTGCCCGCTCACTGCC
>CALWGE010000011.1 GCA_944378225.1 uncultured Merdimonas sp. | reverse complement strand
CTTCTGTGAACTGCGTGAAAAAGATGTAATTAACATTCGGGACTGCCGGAGACTGGGGCATGTGTGCGACCTGGTTTTCGACCCCAAAAACGGCTGCATTCTTGCAATTATCACTTCCACCAGCGAAAAACTGTGGGGAGTTTTCGGAAAAGACAGCGAATGTGAAATTCCCTGGTGCAGGATCCGACAGATCGGACCGGATATTATCCTGGTAGATCTGGATCATGAGCCTCCGAAATAAAATCTGCAAAGGCTTCAGGCGCCATAGGTCTGGCGCAATAATAGCCCTGCATCATATCTGCTCCAAGTTTGGTTACAATTTCCAACTGTTCTTTCGTTTCAACTCCTTCGCACACTACACGGACACCAATACTGTGAAAAAGCAGAATCAGCTGCCGGATTACGTTTCTGTCCTCCTCACTGTCTATAATGTGTGATAGCAGGCTTCTGTCCAGCTTGACCATTTCAAACGGCAGATGCATAACGACAGAAAAATTAGAATATCCGGTTCCAAAATCATCCAGATAAAATCCGATGCCTTTTTCGCAAAGGCTGCACATAACTTTCTTCACATATTCCAGATCCTGTGCAATCACATGCTCTGTAATCTCAATTTTCAGTTTACTGCTCGGAATACCAAACTGCTCCAGAACCGCGATGATTTTTTCCGGCAACACTGGATCCAGAAATTGTTCCATGGAAAGATTCACAGAAACAGTTTCCAGCGGCAGCTCTCTATGCTCACTCAGGAATTTGCAGACCCGTTCCAGAACTATCCAGGTAATATCGTCCAGCACACCCATTCTATCTGCTATAGGAACAAATTTCCCTGCCGGAACAGGACGTCCATTGAAATCATCGACCCGGGCCAGGGCCTCACCGGAGCAGAATTTATGTTCTCTGCAGCAGAAAAACGGCTGAAGAGCGATAAAAAACTGTTTTTCCTTCAAAGCTGCCTGTATCACATGTTCCACACCTTTTATATCTTCAAACCGTTCCGCCATGGAAGATGTAAATCGCAGAAAGTTTTTATTGCGATATTCCGGCAGTTCTTTCACCGCGTCCATGTATTCCAACAGTCTTCCCGGAGTCCAGTTTTCACCCGTCCAGATTAAATTGAAAATACTGTTCTCCAGTTTGCATGTCACCTTTTTGCATTCCCAGTTTTCCTGGAACCGGCTGCAGATATTATTTATATTTCTTTCCGCTGTCTCTTCTCCTTTGTATGGGAACACACTAACAAACTCTACCCGGGAAAAACGATAAGCAGCCCCATCTTTGGAATAGCTTGCAAACCACTCTCCAATCATAGAAATAAGCATATCGCCAAACAGATGTCCATATTTCTGATTAATCACGCCAAAATGCTTCAGTGATACGGAAATCAGCTGAAAAGGCTGTCCGTTTTTCATTTTAATACTAATATCCTCAACCATCGCTTTACGCGTCCCAAGCTGAGTCAGACTGTCCTTTTCCACCTGACACAGTTGAAAATTCGTATAAAGAATGTAGATGGCAGCAGCCATAATAATTCCGTTAAACTGCATTTCGGGATATGCAAACTGAAAGCCGGTCAGAACAAGAGCCACCGGAGGAAGCGAACGAATAACCTGAACTACCTTCTTCGATACCGCGGAGCGGTTCTTATAATAGCAAAGCAGAAGCATTATCAGTTCTGCGCCCATAATTCCATATCCCAGACGGTTCCACGGACCTCTCATATATCTCCCGTCCGCTGTAAAATAAAACAGTTTTCCCGTCCAGATATTTGTAACCGCCACACCTGCAAATGCCAGAAAGAACAAAGACAGCCCTACTTTGGCCTTTCTATAGCAGCTTTTATCATAAACCTGCTCCAGTATCAAATCGAATACATAGAGTGCAATAATGCTGCATACAAAAATACTCAGGACAAAATAAAGTGTATTAATACATATGTGGAACCACCTGGGAAATAATCTGTAATTTTCTATCGTGCAGACGCAGATGATATTCAGAATCACACAAGCTGATGAAAGTCGGAATATCCAATAAAAGAGGCGGCGCCGAAACGACATCACCGCATTCTTTTCATGGTAATAGGCATACATCAGTTGAATAATACAGAGAGAAAGAATCTCACCAAACAACAACCATTTTGTCATATCCATATCCCTTAGTCCGCGTCTACACACGGTTTAACAGTACTTTTCTAGTATACTGCTACCTTTTATAATACTATCAAATAGTAACACACAGTCACAAAATATACAATAATATTCCTTCTTTTCTCTGTTTTCCCTATTTATCCGGCTGCCCTATGTTTTCCGACAGAGATCCTTTATTTTCCATGTGTCAGATTCTCCTTCCGATATAGTCTTTGATCTCTTCCTTCGGTACTCCCAGAGCAATGGAAAGTTCTTCATGCAGCTGTTCTTCCGCCGCATGGAAATACCTTTCATCCACGGTGGTCACCTTTTTTCCCTGAACCTTTCGTTCCTGACCTCGAAGATAGGAGGTTTTGATAATCTGCACCCACTGCCTGGGATCTGTGCTTCTTATGGCTTCTCTGTACTGTTTTTCCCGTTCCTTGTCGCTGCTTTCTTTGAGAGTCTCAATTCCGGCCAGTCCATCCACCAGCGCATCCGCTTCTTTTCTGGACATAACCGCCCGTATAGCAGTTTTTTCATTATCCACCGGTGTAAAAATGGTGCTTCCTTTCTGGAAACAGGGACGCAGCACGTAATACAGCCTTCCCTCCGCCGTTCCCTTCATATCCAGTTCCGTAATCTCCTCTACCTGACATACCCCCTTGGTTCCGTAGACCACATAGTCTCCTTTTTCAAACATGAAGATTCCTCCTTTCCGCTGTTTTCCTCTGTTCTTCAGTATTCCCACGGTTTTGCCGGCAGAAACAGACTGCCTGCAAAACCCCGCAAAAAAACCGTACGTCCAATGGACAGAACGGTTTACGCCTTTTTATTTATATTAACAGAATTTCGCCCTGTTTTCCAAGTTTTCCTGGGGTTTTCCCTTCTTTTCGTGATTTTGCACCATAGTCTCCGGCTGACTTTTGTGCAGTTTTTCAGGCAGCTTCCACCGTCTTTCCAGGCCGGAAACTGTGTGTACCTATGGCCTGAAAATGTCAAGGGGCAATATTTTTTTTATTTTTTTCTGCCGCGTATAGAAAATAATCTCCGGGAAATCTTGTAAGTATCAAAAGCGTCTGAAAGCCGGATTGATTTTTCGGCAGACAGGCTGCCAAAACACAGCAGACAGGAGGTTTTCACAAACATGGCACTGAATAAAGTCGAAATCTGCGGAGTCAATACGGCAAAGCTTCCGCTACTGAAGCCGGAGGAAAAGGACGCTCTGTGGGAGCGGATCACACAGGGAGATAAGGAGGCGAGGGAACTCTACATCAAGGGAAATCTGCGTCTGGTCTTAAGCGTCATCAAACGCTTCTCCGCCAGCAGCGAAAACGCGGACGATCTCTTTCAGATTGGCTGCATCGGACTGATGAAAGCCATTGACAATTTCGACGATAAGCTGGGCGTAAAATTTTCCACCTACGCAGTGCCTATGATAATTGGAGAAATCCGCCGCTATCTGCGGGACAACAACGCTATCCGGGTCAGCCGATCCCTGCGGGATACTGCCTACAAAGCGATCTACGCAAAGGAAGGGCTTACCCGGAAAAATTCCCGGGAACCTACCATCAATGAAATCGCGGAGGAAATCGGCATCTCCGATGAGGATATCGTCTTTGCCCTGGATGCCATCCAAAGCCCCGTAAGCCTTTACGAACCTGTATATACAGAAGGCGGGGATACTCTTTACGTTATGGATCAGATCAGCGACCGGAAAAACCGGGAAGAACTCTGGATCGAAGAGCTTTCCCTGAATGAAGCCATGAAAAAGCTTCCGGAACGGGAAAATTATATTATCACTCTCCGTTTTTTTCAGGGGAAGACCCAGATGGAGGTGGCGGAAGAAATCGGCATTTCCCAGGCCCAGGTCAGCCGTCTGGAAAAAAACGCGCTCAAAAACATGCGGAACTATCTGAAGCTGGAATAATCTGCTTTTTTTCTCCTGCGTATTTCCGCGCCGCTGTTTCCATGTTATAATCATTATAATAAAACAGCGGGAAAAAACCATTTACAAAGGAGGATGAGATATGATAACCACCGGATACCTGATGATGTATTTCAACATTTTCAATGCAGTCGTCCAGTTTGCCGCTACCATCCTGATTATCTTATGCGCGGTAAAATATTTAAGAAGCAGATAAACCGACGGATGCCTGCAGAAGATGGGAGTGTCGCAAAATCATCAAAATAGATGATTGAGCGGCACTTCTTTTCTGTTTCTAGGACATAAAACTGGTGCCGCTGCTCCATAGATGCTTACTCATCTATTTTGCAACGGCCCTGACTGTAA
The DNA here is from genome assembly GCA_944378225.1 of uncultured Merdimonas sp. Lineage (GTDB taxonomy): Bacteria > Bacillota > Clostridia > Lachnospirales > Lachnospiraceae > Laedolimicola. Next base: position 50,296 of record CALWGE010000011.1, on the reverse strand, counting down.
TAAAAGAGAATGTCCCAAAGGCCTTACATGACCTGAGGGACATTCTCTTCAAAAATGGCTTATATTATACCAGTTCCTTTACAATTTCCATCAGCTTTTTAACGTCCTCAATGCGAGTATCCCCGCTTGCCTTGTCAATGATAGAGGAATAAACGTGAGGAATCATTTTCTCCACGCCGGCGTCAAGAATAATCTGCAGAATCTCACGGAAATTCTCCAAATCGATCCCACCTGTAGGCTCCAGAATAAACTGGTTACGCGCGCAGGCCTCTGCCACAGCCTTCAGCTCCTCTCTGCATTTCAGACCGCCCATCGGGAAGAACTTAATTGAATTTCCGCCCATCTCCCGGATCATGGCAATCGCCGTATCCACGGGAGCCAGTACCGGATCCTGGCATTTGGAAGAAATGGCTCCTGTGGAAATCTTCACAAAACCCGGTTTTCCGCTGGGAGAAACGAGGGAGTTGATGTGCGCTTCCTCGCAGCCCACGTTTGCTCTTGTCCAGCCCACAGCGGAAAAGGTCTGGTTAAAATGATTTGCCTTGATCTCTTTGGCGATATCTGCCACTGCTTTCCACTGAGCCGGGTTGCCTCCCCCAAGACCTACAGAAAGATTTCCTTCCAGAACATCCATGTACTTTTTCATATCCTCCACAGCGCTGGGTACATCCGGATAGTTGGCGGAAAGCACGCCCACAACCACATGTTTTTCAGCAGCCGCATAGATCTCTTCGGCGTTTTTCAGGCTTCCGCCCAGCACATTCAAACAGATTCGTCCCTTATAATAATTAATTGCCATTTTTAAGCCTCCATTATTCTTCTTAACTTTTCTACAATCAGTTCCTTGTCACCGGCCACCAGCGGTCTTGGATCAAAATCAAGCTTACCCAGAGACATGAATTCTGTACGGCAGCGGATTGTGGGATTGCCTTCCTTGAGCCTCGCGTCCAGCTCCGTGGCTGTCATTCCTGCCTTATCAGGCTCCACAAACACTCTTGCCCTGTATATGGCCCGTCCTGCTTCATCCTGAATCATTTCCGCTCTCAGTCCAGGGATCTGATTGATTTCGCCGCAGAGATAGTTTACAATCCCAATATTTTTTTCCACCTCTGCCTGTCTGTCCTTATGCTCATACTGCTCCAGGGCGGCCAGAAGCCCCATAATGCCTTCCTTCCCGGCTTTCATGGCGCGGCCGATTCCCTTATACTGCTTTTTTGCGTAGGCTATCAGATCCTTTCTGCCGGTCACAAAGCCGGAGGTGGTGGCTTCCAGGGCTTTCGCGCCGCTGTAGAACACCAGATCCGCACCCATGGCAATATATTTCCGGAAATCCTCCTCTGCCGCCGCATCTACCAGAAGGGGCAGCTGATTGCGGTGGGCAATGTCAATCATGGTGGGAAGATCCAGCATTCCCTTCTGTACACAGTGGTGGCTCTTCACATACAGGAGCGCCACGGTTTTATCTGTAATGGCTTCCTCCACATCCGCCTCCACCACCTCGGTGGCTGTACCGGCTTCCACAGGTACTCCTCCGCCCAGCCGGATCATTGTTTCAATGGGCGCGTTGAAATTAATTACGTGTCCTTTCTGGAGAATGATTTCATTGGGAAGGCCCGTGGAATCGGGAAGCCGGTCCATCACAGATTTTTTTCCCTTTGAAATCAGTCCGGCAATGGATATGGCAATGGCAGCCGAAGCGCATACGGTGGGACAACTGTCCTCCGCTCCCGTATAACGGGAAATGATTTCTCCTGCCTTGTCAATCAGATCGTCCATCACCACATAGGACTGTCCTCCTGCCACTGCCGCTTCCGCCACTTTTTCACTGATAGTGGAGACACCCAGCACCGTCACACGGCCGCTGGCATTGATGACTCTTTCCAGTCCGATTTCTTCATAGATATTCATGATCATTCACCCTCAGAAACTGTCTGTTTCATCCGTATATTCTGTCTAAATAAAGATACCGCCGATAATCATGGCTCCCAGGATAGCTCCTCCTGTCATTTCTTTTCCCCACTTATAGAAAGCAGCGGCACCGATAACTGCTCCCAGTCCTGCGTATACATTATAGCTGGCTGCCGCAAGAACGATCAGGGGAGCCAGATAACGGCCGGTTGCGTTTCCTGCGCCCATCATAACAGAAGTTCCGCCCACTGCCACGCCTTCCGGCATCAGCTTACGGATAATCATGATCACTGCGCCCAGCACCAGGCCAATGACTGCGCCTGCCAGAAGCGCCACAAAGAAATTGGAGAAGGGCAGATCCCATCCCATGGACAGGAACAGAGCGGGAAGTCCGATGCCCACGCCTGTCTGAAGGGAACCGCCGATATCCAGAAGACCTACCAGCGGTCCTTCCAGAATACGGGCAATCAGGAAACCTGCGGCGAAGGCTGCGGCCGCGGCGTAGTCTCCCGTGTCGATTCCTTCCTTAAGCATTGCCACGATGGAAATATCGTTGAACGCTCCTGTGCCAAATTTCAGATACATAAAGGTTCCTGCAAAAATCGCTGCGGCAGCTCCCATAATCAGCAGTATAAAGGTGCTGTCTTTCAGCAGAAATTCATCCATTTTCTGTCCAAAGCTTCTCTTATCTTCCATTGTTCTTCCTCCCTGCTTAGAATTGTCCAAAGAATCCTCTGAAGTATGCGATGGCAATAAACAGTATCACAACTATCGCGATCAGAATCTGTACAATCTTACTCTTATACCCGTTTTCCTCTGCGGATTTTCCAATCAGAATACCAAGCACAACGCCAGGCACTGCATTACCCGTTATCAGCGCGGATACGCCGCCCAGAACCGTACCCCAGATACCAGTGGTTTTTCCTGCGTCCACAGCTGCCAGCCAGAAGATGGCGGGCATCACCGGATTAATCAGCCAGCTGGTGGCAGGTCCGAGAACCTCGGAAGCAATGGTGGAAAGCTTTTCCGGAATTACGCTTGCCACGGTGTTCAGGAATACAACTACAAGACCGCCAATCACCGCTCCGGACAGCATCATTTTGCGCGGGTTATGCAAAGTTTCCTCTACCTTCTTATTCTTTGCCAGAAGAACAGCAGCGCCCCAGTTGGGCACGATACGGTGCATAACGTCCTGTGTCATGGCTCCTGCCGCCACCGCGGAGGCCGCGGATGAGAAGAAGAAGCCCAGACCAAATGAAAAATGGGAAATAGGGTCTCCGTTGCAGGCGTTCAGCTCTCCCAGTGTACGGAAAGCTCCCATAGACTGAATCTCAGGAGCGTGGAACATACGCGCCGCTCCTGCCGCGATACATCCGCCGCCAATAATTCCGATAATGGCTGAGTAGATGACGATTTCTAACATTTTACAATTCCTCCTTTGTAATATTTAGATATTTTACCTTCACCACTATCCGGGCGGTGATGGTATAATAACTTTTTTCTCTTGGCATGAACAAAAACAGAAATCTCTCTGTCTCTCTCTGAACCAATACCTCTTCGAAATAGACCTCCTTCGCCTCCATCTGAATAATGGGATGCCGGATTTCTTCAAAAATCTGCCTGCGCATGACCTGGAAGAGATTCGCCACCGCGTTCTCCAGCGAGCCTCCCGTCATTTTGATGGTCATCTCGTGCTCTTTTTCTTCCAGAAGCTGACGGCTGTCCAACGTATTGATTCGCTCCGCTTTCTTTCCAAACATGTTACTCTTCTCCATGTACCCTGCGGTAGGTTTCCACAAGGCGCTGTCCCAGCTCCTCCACATCCAGGAATCCAAGGCCGACCACGGTGCAGCCTTCTTCCACCGCGGTGCAGGCTGCGTCTACAGAACGAAGAGAAGATTTTCCTTTATACCCGTATTTATTCTGTGCCATGAGAGCTCCGGCTCCGCCGCTTCCGCAGAAACTGATTCCCAGATCCGCGTGATTCTCATGCATCACATCTCCCAGCTTCATATCAGCTGCCATGCCCGGAATCACAATCGCCTTCCCCCCGGCTTTTTCCACTCCTCTGGCCACTGCCTGTCCCTTACCCATGCGATGGCCAATCACAACAAGTATTTCTTTCATACTAATACCTCCAGTTTTTCTTTATTGAACGGCAGGTGCTGCCGCTGCAATCGCCATTTCCATATGTGTGCCTACCAGAAACACTTCACTTCTGTCCGCTTCCAGTCCATGCGCCGCAAAGAGCGGATCCACAACCCGGTGGGCGTAGTTCCAGGCATTCTCTGACAGCTCGCTCATCATTTCATCTTCCACAGGCTCCACAAACTGTCTCTGCAATATACGTTTGATCAGAGCCATCAGATGATTGCTGAGCATCATGTCTGCGTCATCTCCTAACGCTACGGGAAGCCCCTTTACTCTCTCCTTTGCCTCCAGATATTCTCTGGAAGCCAGCTCCCTCTGCTCCTGGGAAATCTCATTAATCTGCAGAACTTTCTCCAAATATTTCACTTTCTTCTCCCCTGCTGTATACTGTTTTTCTGACCGTGATCTTTTCTTTCAGCATCACAGTATCTCCTATCGAGTCTGCAATCTCTTCGCTGCACGGATCCACCGTAATCAGGTTCAGGTCGGCTGTATAGCCAGTCTTCAGTTCTCCAAGCCCTTTCAGACCGAAATGTCTGGCAGGCGCACAGGTACACTTATGAATCACCTGCTCCGGAGTGTTTCCGCAGTTCAGAATCTTGCTCATGACGCTTGCGATGTTGTATACAGGTCCTTCATAATTTTCCACATGCAGATCTGTAGAAATCAAATCGCAGTCAAACCCTTTGGCCAGCGCCTTTTCAAATACCCGCAGGCTGAAACTTGCCACCCCATGCCCGATGTCAAAGAGAACACCCCGTTCCCGGGCTTCCAGAGCCTCGGAAATAATGCCCCCCTCTTCATTCAGGATTCCCCCCTTTTTTCCATGGTAGGCATGGGTAACAATATCGTTTCTGCCAAGGAGTTTTAACACCTCCGTCAGAGCCGGAGGATAGTTGCCCACATGAACCATCAAGGGCTTTCCTGTCTCCTTTGCCAGAGCGGCGGCTTCCGCTATGGGTGTCAGCCCCATCTGGCCCACCACACTGGCGCTGGCACGGGCTTTCAGCCCTACGATGTTATCCTTATACTGTTCCAGGGTTTTCTTCAACGCCGCCTCATCAAGCTTATCCATGCTGTCAAGCTCATGTCCGCGGATCAGCCCCTCTTTGGACACATTCAGGAGCGTAAACACCTTAGTGCGGCTTTTGTCAATGAAATTCCGGCGGAAATCTTCGTAATTATCCGCTCCGCTTGATCCGGCATCCAGAATTGTAGTCGCTCCTCTTTTCAGTCCCAGGACATCAGGCTCAAGGCCCAGAAATGCTTTGGGATAGCAGTGGGTATGGATGTCTATGAATCCCGGCGTCACATAACAGCCGGAAGCATCCACCACCGATACTCCCTCTGCCGAAATACTGTCTTCGATTTCAGCGATTTTCCCGTCCCGAATCAGGATGTCCTTCTTTTCTCCCCGATACCCGTTTACGGGGGAGAGAAGCTGTCCATTTTGAATCAACAATGTTCTCATCCCTTATTCCTCCTCTATAATATACAGAAAGAACGCTGTTCTCTCTGAAATTGGGATTCTGACCTTCAGGGTTTTTTCCACCAGACTGAAAAATTTTCCCATCACCTGGAACACATCCGGATAACTGGTGCGGAACCGTTCATATTCCCGCTGGTAATCCCGGCTGGCTTCCTCCTGCACGTTCCCGCTCAGCCATCGGGGTACGGCCATACTCATGTGAATGACCAGACCCAGCATGGTGTCCTGGCTCATATGAATCTGAGGGGGCATCTTCGCCGTATATTCCAAAAGGGACAGGATCAGGCGGCTCATAGTGCCTGCTGCCTGGGCAAGGTTTTCGTCCGGCACTCCATCCTGGGCCTCCTCGGCAAAGACTGAATCTTCTCTTGACAGGAAAGAGGCCTCATTTTTCTGTTTCATGGGAAGCTCGTCCACCAGTTTTCCGTATTTCAGGAAATTCCGGATTCTCTTTATGTCATCTTCCAACAGCACTCCGGATATTTTTATTACAGGAACAACGCTGTTCTCCAGCGGTATGGTGGAAATGGCAAAATCTACGTTTTTCAGATCGCTGGCCTTGGAAAGCTGATAGGGAGAAATCTGTCCTACCACATTAAGCTCCGGAAATACATGCTTGATCCGGAGAGTCAGGAAATGGGACAGCCCCTTTCCGGTAGCGCAGACTACCATGACATTTTTCCGGCCGTTCTCCGTAAAAATACTGTTTTTATACAGATAAACTGCCAGATAGCAGATTTCCATCACCCCGAGGCTCTGGCCGATCTCTTCCTCTATCTGATTTCCCAGTTTCCTTGCCAGCTGATAATAGGAGTAGTAATACTCTGTGATTTCTTTCAGAACGTATTCGTTCTCTTCTTCCTGCTGATCCTGCCGGCTCATGGCCAGATAATTCTTCAAATGCTCATACAGATCCTGGCTCAGGCTTTCCAGGTCAAATTCCTCCGGTTTCCGCTCCCTGCACAGGCAATCCAGGATTCTGTTGATGACACGGGAAATCAGAGCCTCATTCACCTGATACTTTTCCACATAGATTCCATTTTCCGACAGAATGGCGGACAGCCAGTCAAGTTCCTGCTCATTCCTGCCCAGATTTCCTATGGAAAGTTCCTTCAGCAGCTCCTGAATATAAGTATCCTCCCGTTCAGAAACCGTTTCTGTCTGCTCAAGCAGAGGGAGACGAACCCGACGCACCACACAGTAGCCAATGAGATTCAGATAAGCCGTGTTGGAAATCCAGATGTTATACTTTCCATTCATCCTGCGGATCGTCTGACTCAGCTCCCGCACCTCGTTCAGCTGTATCCTGCTCTTCAGCTCCTCCGGGAGCAGAAGATACCAGTCATCCGCCGTATAACTTCCCTTGAACCGGGATGTCAAAAACCGCACTGCCAGTCTCCGCAGGGTGAGCTCCTCTCCTCTCAGGCGGTAGCCCAGAGCCTTTTTTGCGTCCAGCTGCACATCACCCTCAAAAAATTCTTCCATACGGACAAGCAGACGTCCCAGTGTGGAGCGCGATACAAAATACGTATCCGACAGCTTCTCCGCCGTTATATATCCTTTCTGTACAAACAGACAGAAAAACAGCTTCCAGTACCGCTTTTCTTCCTCTTCGTCAAACAGACTCTCTTTGCTTCCTGCCTCCCAGTGAATCAGCAGAGCTGCGCATTCCGTCTTCTGGGCGCTGGGAATATAATATCCTTTTTTTGTGATATACCCTATTTCTATCTGATACTTTGCACAGATTTCCTTCAGTTCATGGATATCATAGCGAACCGTCCTGTCGCTTTTCTGGAGCTTTGTCATAAAAAAGCCCACGTCCAGGGGAACATTGGAAATCATCAGCTGTCTAAGAATTTCCATCTGCCTTGGCTTTGGCGTATGTTCCATATTCTTTTGCCTTTCTCTTTAAATCACTCTGTATTTCTCAAGCGCAGCCACCAGACCATCTTCATTGTTCGTTTCCGTCACGTAGGAAGCGCTTTCCTTTACGTAATCCTCCGCATTTCCCATGGCAATGCTGTATTTAACACTGGAAAACATGTCCACATCATTTTCTCCGTCTCCGAAGACCATCACTTCTTCCGGAGCCACTCCCTCCATTTTCATATAACGGCGGAGCGTCTTTCCTTTGGTGATGCCTGCGGGACAGATTTCCACCAGTCTGGGACAGGTTCTTACAAATTCATACTGTCCAGCCAGCCGGGAAATCAGTTCCCGATAAACCTTCTTCATATGCTCACTGTCCGAAGTGCAGTTGAGTTTATTCAATCTGTGAGGAAGTTCTTCACGGGAATATATCCTCTGGATTTTTGAATAATTATGAACATTGTCCGTCACCCAGGACCAGGGACCGGCAACCAGAGGATGATCCGGCGGATATCCTTTTTCTTTTCGTTCCTGTTCTTTCAGAGGAAGCTGCCATTCAGGAATCCAGAAATAAATGGCATCATCCTCATATCCCTGAATTTCTGCGCGGCATTCTTCCAGAATCGGAAACAGCCGATCGATATCTTCCTGTTCCAGCTGAGCGAACACCTGCCTTTTCTTTTCTCTGAGCCGGTTCAGAGCAAGACCGTTTATTTCTATCAGGCTGCCTCCGTACTCTTCCAGCTGCAGTTCTTTTACATAGGGCATCAGCCGGGCATAGCTTCTTCCGCTTGCCAGAATCAGCCGGATTCCCTTTTTCTGGCAGTCCATCAGCGCTTTTCTGGTTCTATCCGATATTTCATTTCTGCTGTTCAGCAGAGTTCCGTCCATATCCGTCACGATCCATTTTATCCGCATTTCCAGCTCTCCTTCTCTTCTGTTTGCAATCATAGCATATTTCCTGCGTTTACAAGTTGCCTTTTGTTTGCAAAATAATCCGTCCCTGCTGCAATTTTGGTTTTTCACAATTTCCTGCATTTTCTTCCGATGGCGCCTGACAAAACAACTGATAAGCTCCGCAAAAAAATCCGGAATCCTTCGCCAAAGCCAGAAGAAATTCCGGATTTTTATTGATTATCTGAAGTGAAAAAGAATTATGCTCCTCACAGTTCCCCCAGCAGGCTGCCGTCCAGAAGGCTGTATTCCCGAATGCTTCCGTCCGGCTGCAGGAGATAAAAGCTGTCGCCGATAAAGGTGCCCCGGCAGGCATGATAAGCGCCGTTTCCTGACTTTATCTTTATATGAAGCCGTTCCCTGAACTCTCCGTTCTCATAGGAATACAGAAGATACGCCTGGCTGAAAACGCCGTCCACGGAGCCCTGAACCTCAAAGCCGATCAGGTTCTGCCCCGGATCAATCAGAAGACTTCTGTGATCGTAGAGAGCCGGGCTGTAGTCATAGCCGGAAAGGTTTCGCCGCGCTGCTTCTGTAAGTTCCTTAGGATTCGTCAGATCAAACATGGAAAGCTTCAGTCCCTGCTGCGCTCCCGTCTTTTCGTCCGCTTCCATGCCCAGGCCAAAAAGCAGATTTTCTCCATAAAAATGCAGATACTCGGAAAATCCGCTGACCTTCAGTTCTGAAAGAAGGCTGGGTTTCTCAGGATTGCTCACGTCCACGGCAAAAAGGGGATCCGTCTGACGGAACGTTACGAAATACGCCGTATCCTTCAGAAAACGGGCGGAATAAATCTGTTCTCCTTCTGCCAGGCCGGTAAGTTCCCCTGTGATCTCCAGGTCTTCATTCAGAATATAAAGACCGCTGGACTGACTTTCTCCTTCCTCCTCCATCCCGTATTCGTACCCCAGTATTTCCCCGGTCCGATCATCCGTCACCCGCCTTCTTACGCATTCCGTCACGGTGGTCACGGCCCGAAGATACGTCCCGTCCTGATCAAGACAGAAGGAATCCATCACTCTTCCTGGAACCCTTCCCTCCGCCCGGGCCAGAAATTTTCCGTCCTCAAAGGCAAAGCTGAAGATCTGCGTATGATCCCAGACAGTTTCTTCCTCAGAGACCCTTCTCCCCTCCTTCTCTGCTTCGCCTGTGTCTCCATAGAAAACAGGAACTTCCTCATCATAGACCGAATGCCAGGAAGCCAGATAAATGCTGTCTGTGCTTACATAAAAGATCCCGTTCGAAGCCAGTACCGAACGGCTGTCAGAAAGTCTGGCGGGACTGGACAGATCGATGGACACCATCACCAGATAGTTCTGCCAGGAAGCGCCGTCCGGACAGGAAATCTTTTCAGCCGGAATAAGAACTCCGTCCGTCTTGGGGATATAGGCTTCATAGTCCTCCTCTTTGGCTCCAGGCCTGGGAGTAAAAAAGGAAAAGCCGTAAAAATATCCGTCCGCCACTCGGGACGTGCTGTAGAACCCGTCCAGGGTAAAGGTCTTTCCCAGCCGGGGATTCTCCCGATCGGAAATATCATAGATGTGAATTTTGGTATACTGATCCCAGAGCCAAAGCACATCCGCGCAGACCTGCATCTGGTATTTCTCCTCTGTTCCGGAGTCAGCATCCCCGTCCTTAGTATCTGCCATATAATACCCGTCCTCCAGGACAATGAGCAGGTCTTCCCAGACGTAGAACTCCCTGGGATGTTCGAACCGTCCTACAAAGGCCGTCTGGCGAAGGCCGTCTTTGGTATCTGCAATCTGTATTCCCTGATACCGCGCTCCGTTCTGGTCCGTACCTTCGGCAAGCTGATAGAGGTAGCGTCCGTCGTTTTTAACGGTATCCGCTTCCTCCACGCCTTCTGTCTGCAGGTTGGTCGTCCCGTACTCCTTTAAAGCGCTGTCTGCGGAAAACTCCGCCGTGCTTTCTTCCATGATTTCTCCCTGGCTGTCCTCTGCCGCTGCCTCTTTGGAAATCCCGTATTGATACAAAAGTTCTGTCCGGCCCGCGTCCAGTCCCAGCAGTTCATAAATCTCTTCATAGCTCTTGTCCGCGAACTGCAGTCTGTCCTGAAGCCCCTCCCCGACCTCATCCTCTTCCTGTTTTACGGCGTCCGCCGTGTTTTCTGCCGTGTTTTCCGCCGTGCGCAGTTCTTCCCTTTCCGATACAGGCAGAGCCAGATAAACTAGCGTCAGAGCCCCTGCCGATACAAGGCAGATACAGGCGGCGGCAGCAAGAAACGCTCGGATCCGGCGCTTCCGGAATTTCCGCTTTCTTTCTGCGTCGCAAAGCACTTTCTCTATGTTCTCCGGCTTCAGGCTTTCCGGCATCTCCAACCTTCTGCCGTCCTTCTTAAGCTTCTCCAGAAATACTCCGCTTCTTTTCATAGGCTTCATAAGCTCTCCTCCTTCCGGCCTTCGGTCTTTTCCCGAAGTTCTCCTTCCAGCTTTTTCAGCGCGCGCCGGTATCGGGAACGGACTGTACTGTGCCTGCGTCTAAGGATTCGGGCGATTTCCTCCCCTTTGTAGCCGCCAAAGACCGTAAGAAGCACGATGACGCGCTCTTCCTCATCCAGCCCCGCCAAAAGCTCCAGAAGTTCCAGACGCTCCGCCAGATTGGGATTCCTCTCCATTCCGGTTCCCGGCTCCTCATCTTTTCTGAGTTCCGAAGAAAAAGTCCTCCGCCGGGCCCGCTCTCTTTGCATTTTCCGGCATACGTTTACCAGAATCTGAAAAATCCAGGCCCGAAAGGACTCCTTCTTTCTCAGACCGTTAAAATGCTTCCAGGCCGCCAGAGCTGTCTCCTGCACCGCATCCTCCGCGTCTGCCGCGTCTCCCAGATAATAGTAGGCCAGACGGTACAGATCCTGATATACCGTTTCATACAGTCTTCTGAATTCCTCCATCCCCACACCTCATATACTCTTCTGCGTCCCTTCCTTTTGAACCAGACGCAGCTCCTTTTCTTCGCGAAATGCATTTCTGTAATATAAGAGTGGCATACAGGCAGAAATGTTGCAAGCAGAAGAAATATTTTTTCAGAGACTGTCGAAAAAACAGGAAAAAATTCCTCCTTCCGGTCCCTTTCTTTGACAAATTCCGCAGACTCCTTTTCCTATAATGAGGGGCAGAAAGAAGGTGGACTGTGTATTATGTGCTGTACATAGACGTGCTGTTTCTTGAGAACCTACTGCTGGATTACCTGCTTCTCACCCTTTTAGCCAGGCTTATGAAACTGTCACCGGGATGGCTTAGAAAGATTCTTTCCGCGGCTCTGGGAAGCCTGCTTCTTTGTGTGATATACGCAGTATTTCCCCGGTGCCCGCTTCCGGTTTTCCTGGTTTTTCACGGGGTCGCTGCCGTGGTCATGGTTGCGGCAGGGCTGAAGCTTGGGTCCGGAAAGCCTGTTCTTCTGGCAAGAGCAGTCATTCTGCTGTATCTAAGCAGCTTCCTGCTGGGAGGAATCTTCGGCTGGCTGAAGGGTATGGTAAGGCTTCCTGTTTATCCCTTTCTGGGATTTTCCCTGGTCAGCTTCTGGCTTCTGTCCCTGGGCATGGGATGCCTGACCCGGTCCCGGCAGAAGGAAAGACACATTTTTGCCGTAACCCTGGGATTCTGCGGTCAGACCCTGAAACTCCGGGGATTTTTGGACACCGGAAATTCCCTTCGGGATCCCATTTCCGGAAAACCGGTGAGCCTCCTGAGCCAGGAGCTTAAAAAAGTTCTCGAAGGAGAGGAGCATATCCTCTGCTATCCCATACCCTATCACAGCGTGGGGAAAGCAAACGGCCTGCTGCCTGCATTTTACGCAGATTTTCTTCAGATAGAGACAGAGGAGGGACGTCTGATCCGGATGGAACGTCCTCTGCTTGGAATTACAAAAGAACCACTTTCTTCCAAAAAGGAATATGACATACTGCTCCATCCGGATCTGCTGGAATTTTCCGCAGATCCCCCGTTCCCGGGAAAGAGATCCGGACGGGTATGCCGACTCATTAATAGTTCAGGAGGAAATAAAGACAATGCTGATTAAAGTGGCAATTCCAAACCAGATTCAACTGAAGCTCGTACCCAACTTTTCTGCTCTCTTCGCGGGAAAACAGAACGATATCCACTATATCGGAGGCGCGGAGGTCCTTCCCGCTCCCCTGGAAGCGGAAGAAGAGGCCCGGGCCATTCAGGAGCTGGGCACAGAGTCCGGGAACGCGGCCCGTTCCCTGCTCATCGAGCACAACCTGCGTCTTGTGGTATACATAGCAAAGAAATTCGACAATACAGGCGTAGGCGTGGAGGATCTGATCTCCATCGGGACCATCGGCCTCATCAAGGCTATCAACACCTTCAACAGCGGCAAGAATATCAAGCTGGCCACCTATGCCTCCCGCTGTATTGAAAATGAAATCCTGATGTACCTGCGCCGGAACAGCAAAACCCGTCTGGAGGTCTCCATCGACGAACCTCTGAATGTGGACTGGGACGGAAACGAGCTTCTTCTCTCCGATATTCTGGGAACCGACGAAGACGTGATCTACCGGGATATCGAGACAGAGATGGAGCGCAAGCTCCTGGACAAAGCCATTGAGAAACTCTCTGAACGGGAGCGGACAATCGTGGAGCTGCGCTTCGGCCTTAAGAATCCCATGGGACAGGAAATGACACAGAAGGAAGTGGCGGATTTACTTGGAATCTCCCAGTCCTATATCTCCCGGCTGGAAAAGAAAATCATCCGCCGGCTGAAAAAGGAAATTATGAAATACGAATAACGCCGGGAACACAGTCTTTTTTCATGGCGTCAGAACTTACCGCCCGGAACGATACCGGTGCCACAACGGACCGGCGGCAGCGCGCTTAAATCGCAGGCTTCGCCCCCCATAACCGGCGGCAGTTCAAATCCGGGTCTGTGAATAGAAATCCTCGCGCGCACACAAAAAGGCGTTGATTCAAACGAATGTTTCAACGCCTTTTCCTATGCATTTTTACCAGATAACAGAATTACCCGGACAGTTTATACCATCTGATTTCACATGTCCTCGTCGTTTCTATTTCAGAAACATCCGAATCATCTTATCTTTCATCTGCGTATACGGCTGATAACGCATGGGCAGATCAATCCAGTTGTATTTTTTTACGATGCTTTTCTCATGACTGAAGGTTTCAAAACTCTTTTTTCCGTGGTAGGATCCCATACCGCTGCTGCCCACGCCTCCGAAGCCCATGGCCGAAGTAGCCAGATGGATGACGGTATCATTGATGCAGCCGCCGCCAAAGGACGCCCGCCGCAGGAACAGCTGCTCCACTTTTTTATCCTGCGTAAATACATAGAAAGCCAGCGGTTTGGGCCGGGCGTTCACGAAGGAAAGGGCCTCTTCCATGGAACGAACCGTCAAAACGGGCAGGATGGGGCCGAAAATCTCCTCCTGCATGACCGCGTCCTCCTCCGTCACGTTGTCCAGAATCGATGGGGCGATCCGAAGCGCTTCCGGATCGCTCTCCCCGCCAAAAATCAGCTTCTCCCGGTTCAGAAGCCCGAGCAGACGTTCAAAATGCTTCCGGTTGATAATTTTTCCGTAATCCGGGTTTTCCAGGGGACGTTCCCCGAACATGCGGACAATCTCTTTTTTCACCAGCCCAAGGAACTCTTCTTTCACCTTCTCATGCACGAGAACGTAGTCCGGAGCCACACAGGTCTGACCGCAGTTCAGATATTTTCCGAAAACAAGCCGTCTGGCTGCAAGCTTCAGATTCGCGCTTTCATCAATAATACAGGGGCTTTTGCCTCCCAGTTCCAGTGTCACCGGCGTCAGATGGGCGCTTGCCTTTTCCATAACCAGTTTTCCCACATTTACGCCGCCTGTAAAGAAAATATAATCAAACTTCTGAGCCAGAAGTCCCTGATTTTCCTGTCTGCCGCCTTCCACCACTGCAACGTATTCCTCCGGGAAACTTTCACGCAGCAGTTTTGCTATAACTGCGGATGTAGCCGGCGAATAGGCCGAAGGCTTTACAATACAGCAGTTTCCTGCTGCCAGAGCGCCAATCAGAGGCTCCAGCGCAAGCTGAAGGGGATAATTCCAGGGAGACATGATCAGAACGACTCCATAAGGCTCTCTGACTGTAAAGCTTCTGGCATGGAACTGGGCCATAGGCGTCATGACTCTTCTGTCACGGTTCCAGGAACGCAGATGTTTTTTTACATAACTAAGCTCTGCCAGAGTCATTCCTGTCTCACACATGTAACTTTCTGTCGGTGATTTTCCCAAATCCTCTTTCAGAGCCCGGCTGATTGCTTCTTCATTTGCAAGAATTGCCTTTTCAAGCCGGTTCAGAGCAGCAAGACGTGTCTCTACGGAAAGCGTTTTCCCTTCCATAAAGTATGCTCTCTGTTTTTCCACCAGCGCCTTCAGCTTTATTTCTGTGCCCATACTTCTACTCCTTTACCGCGTAATAAATCTTTTCCAGTTCTTTTCTGTTCATCAGCTTGGGTACGGGATAGAGCGGATTTCCTTCCTTATCCGCATGCTTTGCCATCATCCGGATATCCTCTTCCTGAATGCCGGAAAGAGTCCGGGGGATTCCCATGGAATCATTCATTTCCTGCACCCAGTCAATAAACAGCCGGGCCGTCTCTTCATCTCCCAGGGCCGTATCCACCACTCCCGTATTCCGCGCCAGAGCCGCCAGCTTTTTGGCGCAGGAAGAGCCGTACATGCGCAGAACCACCGGCAGAAGGACCGCGTTTGCCAGACCGTGGGGCGTGCCGTACTGGCCTCCCAGAGAATGGGCTACCGCATGGACATAACCCACATAGGATTTGGTAAAGGCCACGCCGGCGCAGTAAGCTGCCTTCAGCATCCCCTTGCGGGCCGCCTTATTGTGGCCGTCATCATAGGCATCTTTCAGATGGCAGTGGATCAGGCGTACAGCTTCCTCTGCCATGGCCCGGGTCTCACGCGTGGTGGAACCTCCAATATAAGCCTCTACCGCGTGTGTCAGCGCGTCCATACCGGTCGTAGCTGTGACATTTTTAGGAAGGCCCACAGTCTCGTGATAATCGAGAACCGCATAAAGGGGAATCAGGCTGAAATCATTAATCGGATATTTATAATGTTTCTCGCTGTCCGTAATAACTGCAGCCAGTGTCGTCTCGCTTCCCGTACCCGCCGTGGTCGGAACAGCAATCAGCAGGGGAAGCTTTTTATGTACCTTCAGAAGCCCCTTCATCTGGCTGATGCTCTGCCGGGGCTTCACAATCCTTGCCCCTGCGGCTTTGGCGCAGTCCATGGAAGAGCCGCCTCCAAAAGCGATAATCGCCTGGGCCCCCTTCTCCAGATACAGTTCCCTGGCCTCCTCCACATTCCAGATGGTGGGGTTGGCCACTGTGCGATCATAGACACAGCAGTCTATCCCGTTTTCCTCCAGAGTCTTTTCCAGAAAATCTGTAAGACCCATGGAGCGGATTCCCGCATCTGTAACCAGCATCACGGAAGTTACCTTCCATTTCCGGCACACATCCGGAATTTCCTTTACGGAATGCAGAAGCTTCGGCTTTCTATATGGAAGAAAGGGCAATGCTGCCCGAAAAGCTTTCTGAAAGATTCTGCAGTATACTTTTCTTATAACAAACATCGTTTTTACTCCTGTGCTTCCTGTATTTCATCTCAACAATTTCTTTTTTATATTGCTCCATAATCTGCAAAAAATCAAGACTTTTTTGATTTGTCAACAACTTTTGTTTCTCCCCGGAAATATAAAACCCCATACCGCAAATCTTCCTGATCTTCGGTATGGGGCATTACAGCTTTCCGCACGCACGGTCAACTTCTGTTTCCTGTCTATATTGTGTAATGAATTCTATTTATTTCTCTGCAGGAATTCCGGAATTTTAATCTCTGTCTCCGGGATCTTGCTCTCCGGACGTTTCGGAGTATTCAGTCCAGGCAGAGGCTTGAAAGCCGGGGTCTCCGTCTGTGTGCCGGTCTGGCTGTGCACAGCTGCAGCCGCTGCTTTGGACGCCTGGCTGGGAAGCTTACCGAAGCTGCTGCTCTTGGGAAGCACCTTGGTCGGGCTCTTCTCATCCAGTCCGGTGGCAATGACTGTGATAGTCGCTTCATCGGTGTATGTATCGTCATACATGGCACCAAAAATGATGTTTGCGTCATCACCTGCCAGATCCTGTACATAGCTTGCCGCATCATTGGCATCCATAAGAGAAATATCTCCGGAAATATTGATAATGACATGGGAAGCTCCCACAATAGTCGTCTCCAGAAGAGGACTGGCTACCGCCTGCTTTACTGCATCGAGAGCCTTGTCGTCGCCCTTTCCGGAACCAATTCCGATATGAGCGATACCCTTGTCTGTCATAACTGTCTGCACATCCGCAAAATCCAGGTTGATCAGGGCAGGAAGATTGATCAGATCCGTAATTCCCTGTACTGCCTGCTGCAGAACCTCATCCGCTTTTTTCAAAGCATCCGGCATGGTTGTCCGACGATCCACGATCTCCAGAAGCTTGTCATTCGGAATTACAATCAGGGTATCTACGCTTTCCTTCAGCTTCTGGATACCTGCCAGCGCATTATTCATACGGGTCTTTGCCTCAAATTTAAAAGGCTTTGTCACCACGCCTACTGTCAGAATTCCCATATCCTTGGCAAGCTTTGCCACTACCGGAGCTCCGCCGGTTCCGGTACCGCCGCCCATACCACAGGTTACAAATACCATATCCGCGCCCTGAATGGCCTCTTTCAGTTCCTCAATGCTTTCCTCCGCAGCTTTTTCACCGATTTCCGGCTTTGCTCCCGCACCAAGTCCCTTTGTCAGCTTCTCACCAATCTGAATCGTCCGTTCTGCCTTACAAAGCTGCAGGGCCTGCCTGTCCGTATTGATTCCGATAAATTCCACGCCGCCAATCTGCTCATCTATCATGCGGTTTACAGCATTATTACCGGCGCCGCCGACTCCAATCACAATAATTCTCGCCGCCGCTTCCGCATCATTCATCATAATCTCAAGCAAGATCTTGCCCTCCTATCCCTGTCCTGTCTATCTAAAATATTTCTTTCATATCTTATCTTCAGAATTTTCTCATACAATATATGATAACTTTTTTTCCATAATTAATCAACCTTTATTTATAAGTTTTCCAAAAAATATTTTTCCTATTCAAGCCTGTCTGCAATTATATCAGTTCTGAAAAAAAGCTTCTGTCACGCATTCTACTCGTCCTGCTCAAAACTGATAAACTTGGAATCTTCTGTATAATTTTCCATATGAAACACGCCGGAGCGCCCTTCCAGATCGGCATAAAGTTCATGAAGACGTCCTACTTTTTCTTCCAGCGATCCGCTGTTTCCAAGTGCCACTCTGACCTGATCAAAATAAAGAGTCAGTGACATATCCGCTGAGAATTCAATTCTGTCCGGATCCAGCTCATATTTTTTCACCAGCTGAGTGATAGTAAGAATTCTGTCAAAAACAGAATCATCTTCTACAGCCAGTTTCTGATACATAGTCAGGGAATTGAATTTCAGACCTGAAATACAGGGAACCCCGTTTTTTACCTCGGAGGAACACTCTACAACTACTCCGTCCTGATCGAAATAAAAATTAGAGCCCATATAAGCCACATATCCTACAATGCTTTTTTCATAGACACGAATTTTTACCTTCCCGGGCCCCTGAAGGCTCACTTCAATCTTGTCCACAAAAGGAATTTCTTCTGTCTTTAAATATTTATATTTCAGATAAAGATAGAGAGAATTGGAGCTGTACCGGTCAGACATAACTCTGTCGCGGATTTCCTCCTCGGTATAAAAGCTATTCCCCGTCACTTCAGCTTCACGTATCTGAAACAGTGATACGACAAGCACACCTGCCAGCAGCAGAACCAGCACCAGAACTGCCGCTGCCAGGAATCCTCTTCCTCTTCTCTCCCTTTCTTCCCTTTTTTCTCTCCTGCGAATCCTCATACTTTTCATTCCTTTTCCGGTTTTACGACGACCGGTATCCCGGCCTCTTCCGGCTGATGCCGCACGGACTTTCAGAAACAGTGTACCACAACTCCCAGGTCTTTTAAATCCCTGATTATATTTTCATAGCCGCGGGCTATATAATGATACTGGTAAATTCTGCTCGTTCCTTCTGCTGCGGCAGCCGCCACGCACAGGGCTGCTCCTCCCCTCAGCTCCTCCGCTTCCAGAAATGCTCCCTTCAGTCTTTCCACGCCCCTGATACAGGCCCGGGAACCGTCAACCCGGATATCTGCGCCCATTTTCTGAAGTTCCTTTACTACTTTGAATCGTGCCTCGAAAATCCGCTCCTCTATCATACTTTCCCCATCTGCCAGACAAAGAGCAGCTGTCAGAGGCGACTGCAAATCTGTGGGAAATCCCGGATAAGGCGAAGTGCAGACCTGAATTTCTCCCCGGCTTCGCGCAGGACACCACAACAGAAGACTTTTTCCGCTGCGCTCCTGGCGGATTCCCATTCCTTTCAGTATATGCCGGACTGCCTCCAGCTGTTCAAACGGTACATCCCGCAGAAGTATCTTTCCTCCCGCCGCAGCCGCCAGAAACATATAAGTTCCGGCCACAATGCGATCCGGCATAATACGGTACCGGATTTCATGCAGAGTCTTAACTCCCCGGATTCTTATTACTGACGTACCCGCTCCTTTAATCTTCGCTCCCATACAATTCAGAAACCGGCAAAGTTCCACAATCTCCGGCTCTCTTGCAGCATTTTGAAGAAGTGTATCTCCCTCGGCCCTCACTGCCAGCAAAATGACATTTTCTGTAGCCCCTACACTTGGGAATGGCAGATAAATGTCGGCGCCCTGAGGTCTGGCACAGACAGCTTTCAATCCTTCCGGCTCCTCCCGGAGCCGGGCCCCCATTTTCCGCAGTGCCGTCAGATGCAGATCAATAGGTCTTTCTCCTATCACGCAGCCGCCCGGATAAGGAAGAAACGCTTCCCCCAGTCTCGCCAGCAGACTTCCCAGCAGCATAATGGAAGAACGCATGACACCGGCATAATCTTCCGGAGCGCGCCCCGAATGAAGATGCTCTGCGTTCAGAACCAGACTGTCTCCTTCCCGGTGCGTTCTGCAGCCATAACCCTTAAGAATTTCCAGCATGGCCTTTACATCTGAAATATCCGGACAGTTATCAATCACAGTAATCCCCGGATTTAGCAGCGCGGCGGAGAGAATGGGCAGCACAGCATTTTTGGAACCCTGTATACGAACTTCGCCGCAGAGCGGACTGCCACCCTCGATTTCCAGATAATCCAAAGACTCTCCCTCCACGGTTTTCACTATACCATTAAGATATGCCGCAGAATTTTTATGGTTCCTGACGGACACTCCTGGATACGTTGAGCGCCAGGCCCATCTCAGACAGAAGGAAAAGCACCGAAGTCCCCCCATAACTTACAAAAGGAAGGGTAATTCCTGTATTTGGAATGGTATTGGTTACTACAGCAATATTCAGGATGACCTGAATCAGAATGTGTCCCATAATGCCTGCGGCAATCAGACTTCCCAGAAGATCCGGAACATGAACCGCAATCAGAAACAGGCGCCAGACCAGGAGCAGAAACAGAAACATCAGAAGTACGGCGCCCACAAGCCCGAATTCCTCGCATACAATCGAAAAGATCATGTCATTCTGCGCTTCCGGTACGAATCCCAGTTTCTGCATACTGTTTCCAAAACCCACGCCAAACAGGCCTCCGGATCCTATGGCATAAAGTCCCTGCAGGGTCTGATATCCCTTCTCATAAGCCTCCGGATTGCGCCAGATAGCCAGGCGTTCCAGACGATACGATTCCACACTCAGAAACACTGCCAGAAACCCTGCCCCAAGACCTCCCATAGCGATAAACTGAAGATATTTCGGGCTGGCCACAAATACCAGAATCACCGCGATTCCCATGATGATAATGGCAGTACTCAGATTATTTGTTCCTACCAGTCCGATGACAGGGAGTACCAGAAGCATAACCAGAAACATCTGTCTCAGAGAAGTCATTTTCCGGACACGGCGGCTGATCACAGAGGCCAGCAGAACAATTACCGCCAGTTTTGCGAATTCCGAAGGTTGAAAAGAAAGCGGCCCCAGAGAAAGCCATCTCTTCGATCCATTGTATTCATCACCAAAAAACAGCACTGCTGTAGAAAGCAGAAGCGACAGCAGATACCCCGGAACTGCCAGTTTCTCCCATCTGTGATAATCCACTTCCGATACGGCATACATGGCTGCCAGCCCCAGCGAAGTGGCGAAAAACTGTTTTTTCAGGTAATAAGCTCTGTCTGCAAATTTCACCTGACCATTCCAGGCGCTGGTGCTGTAAAGCACAACAAGTCCGAATACCACCAGAATCAGCACCACCAGCAGTAAACTGCCGTCAAAAGGCTCCTGCCTGTGCTTCTTTTCTTTCCCGGTGGAATCCGGACCTGCCATATGACCTCCGTTCCGAAGACGCCTGTCATTCAATGTCTTCTCTCTGCCTAATCTGAAAGCTCACGGACGTACTTTTTAAATAATCTTCCTCTCTGCTCGTAATTATCAAACATTCCCCAGCTTGCGCACGCGGGCGACAGCAGCACCGCGTCTCCGGGTCTGGCTTTTGCGGCACAGACTTTTACTGCTTCCTCAAGACTGTCGGTAAACACAATGTTTGTGAAACCATGTCTTTTTGCTGTCTCTGCTATCTGTTCTGCCGTCTGACCAAGGAGCACCAGCCAGGTAACCTTGTCGTCAAAACATTCAATCCAGTCATCGAAAGACACATGCTTATCATAGCCGCCTCCAATCACCACTGTAGGACGGTTCATAGCCTGCACGGCCTTAATGGAAGCGTCTGTGTTCGTGCCCTTGGAGTCGTTATAGTAAGCCACGCCTTTCTTTTCCGCTACAAACTCAATCCGGTGTTCCACCGCTGTAAAACTGATAACCGTCTGACGGATGTTTTCAAGAGGCACTCCCATAGCTGCTCCAATGGCAATGGCTGCCATCACATTTTCATAATTATGAGTACCCAGAAGATGCAGTTCACTGACATCACAGATTTTTGTACGGGTTTCTCCGTTACTGTACAGAATTTCGCTGCCATCCAGATATACGCCCTGATCCAGTATATGCTCCCGGCTGAAATACAGAACTGAAGCTTTCACCTGTTCTCCAAATCGTCTGGTTTCCTCATCGTCATAATTCAGTACACAGGTATCCTGTTCATTCTGATTCATGGCGATCATTTCTTTCGTATGAATATAACACTCCATGGTGTGATGCCTGTCCAGATGATCCGGGGTAATATTCAGGATGGCACTGACCTTCGGATGAAAAGTTTGAATGGTCTCCAGCTGGAAGCTGCTGATCTCTGCAGCCGTAACACTGTTTTCTGTCATGCTCAGAGCTTCCTGGGTATAAGCTGTTCCAATATTCCCAACCACAAACACTTCCGGGAACCAGCTCCTGAAAATCTCTCCTACCAGGGTGGTGGTAGTCGTTTTCCCGTTCGTTCCGGTAATGGCTGCCACCTGCCCTTTTCCAAAATGCCAGGCCAGTTCCACCTCTCCCCAGATCTTTGCTCCATTACTGCGCAGCTCCTCTACAAGGGGAAGATCCACCGGCACGCCAGGGCTTAAAACGACAAGCTCTGTATCCTGCTTCATCTGTTCAGGAAGTTCTCCAAGAATAATCCGGGTATGATTTGCCTCCGGAATCCGTTTTCTCACTTCTTCCTCTAAAAGCTTTGCGTTACTGTCATAGAGCACCGGAGCCGCTCCTGCCTTCTCGAGCAGTTTTACAGCTCCGATACCACTGACGCCGCTTCCTATTACCAGAATTTTTTTATCTGTAATCATGGTTTTCTCCTTTTTCTGTTCCACTCTATAATGCCAGAATTCCCACAAGGCAAAGCAAGGCTGTTACAATAGAAAATACAGCCACCACTCTCGTCTCAGACCATCCTCCCAGTTCAAAGTGATGGTGTATGGGAGCCATGCGGAAAACACGCTTGCCTCCGCTGATTTTAAAATAGCCTACCTGAATCATGACTGAAAGAATCTCTACCCAGTAAATCAATGCCACTATCAGAATAAAAATCGGCATATCCATCATATAAGCTGTCGCCGCCACAAAGCCTCCCAGGGCCAGCGAACCCGTATCACCCATAAAGACACTGGCCGGGTACACATTAAACAGAAGGAATCCCATCAGACTTCCCACCACAGCGCAGGTAATGGGGTGCAGACCGCTCTGTGTTCCGATAGCTACCACTGAAAAGAAAGTAGCAATCAGCAGAGTAACGCTGGAAGCCAGACCGTCCAGGCCATCCGTAAAATTGGCTCCGTTTACTGTGCCGATAATCGCCAGAAAAGCAACCGGCACTGCCAGCCAGCCAAGATGCAGATAATGCTCCGGCCAGAAAGGAATCAGCATGGCCATGTCTCCGCCTTTCACCCTGTAAAGGTAAAAGAGAAAAATCCCGGTTACAAGAAACTGTCCCAGCATCTTCTGGGGAGGAGTAAGCCCCTCTGAGCGATGCAGCATAATCTTGATATAATCATCCAGAAAACCGATAATTCCAAAACCGGCCGTCACAAAAAGCACCGGAATAATCCGGGGATAATCCTTCACATACAGCAGGGAGGTGATAATAATTCCCGCCAGTATCATCAATCCGCCCATGGTAGGCGTTCCCGTTTTTTTCAGATGGCTCTTGGGCCCGTCGTCACGTTCAGTCTGTCCAAATTTAAGCCTGCGCAGCAGCGGAATCACCACAGGTCCCAGGGCCGCGCTGACAGCAAAGGAAATCAGTATCGGCAGTATCGTCGTATAATCCATATCCATTTACCTCTCAGGTCTTTTTCTTCGATGTGCCGGACCTGCTCCGGCACATCAGCATTATAAGCCTTTTGTTCCCTCTGTGCAACTGTTTTCCCAAGGTTCTTCTCCTCCCTTTTCACTCTTCTGACCCGGAAACAGGCTCTGGGACAGTTTCTGTTTTTTCAATTCCCAGATAGGGCAGAATATTTTCAAAAATATCACGTACCACAGGAGCTGCTATGGTGCCTCCGTAATAGACGCCCTGAGGATTATGAATAATACACATGGCCAGTACCTGCGGATCATCCGCCGGCGCGAACCCTATAAAAGAAGAAATGTATTTGTTTGTTCCTCTGGGCAGCGTCTGAGAAGTGGCTGTCTTGCCGCCGATTCGGTATCCTTCAATATAAGCTTTGTTTCCTCCGCCCTCAGAAACCACTTTTTCCAGAAGAAACCGCATGGTTTCTGAAGTTTCTGCCGAGACAATATCTTTCTTCGTATCATAACGGAACCGTTTCAGAAGTTCTCCCGTCCCGCTTCGGATTTCCACTCCAAAATGAGGGGTAATCCGGACTCCTCCGTTAATAATAGAGCTGACAGTCGTCGCAAGCTGAATGGGGGTAATCTGAAACGACTGACCAAAGGAAATGGTCGCAAGCTCTACGGCGCCTATATTATCCAGTTTATGCATAATCGTCGCCGCTTCTCCCGGAATATCAATTCCCGTTTTGGTCGTCAGCCCGAATTCCTGAAAATATTTATAAAAATCCTCTGCTCCAATACGCTGTCCGATATCGATAAAGACCGGATTGCAGGAATTTTCTATAGCCTGCACAAAAGTTTCCGAACCGTGACCGCCTGCCTTATGGCAGCGTATTTTCCGATCTTCCACCACACGGAATCCGGGGCAGCTGAAGGTGTCAGTAAGCGAAACCACTCCTTTTTCCAGAGCAGCCGCTGCTGTAATCGCCTTAAAGGTAGAGCCGGGCTCATAAGTATCATTAACAGTCTGATTTCTCCACATCTGGTTAAGCAGATCCTGTTTTTCCTGTGACGTCAGACTGCCTGTATCCACATCGGTATTCAATGTAAACGGATCGTTTAAATCAAATTCCGGGACATTCACACAGGCATAGATTTCCCCATTCTGAGGATTCATAACCAGAATGGAAACATAGGAAGCCTGTTTTTCCTCCAGCACCTTCAGGGCCGCCTGCTGGGCATACAGCTGAATGTTATAGTCCAGACTGACATACAGATCGTTGCCCGGAACCGGCTCTACCCGTTCCTCCCCCGCATCAGCAATTTCCACTCCTCTGGCATCTGTCTCTGTCAGAATAGTTCCGTCAATTCCCTGCAGGAACTCATCATAAACCACTTCCAGACCTATGATTCCCTGATTGTCGCTCCCCGTAAATCCCAGCACCTTGGACGCCAGACTGCCATAAGGATAATATCTTTTAAAATCCTCGTCCACCTTTACCCCTGCAAGCTCATAAGCGCGGATTCTATCCCCTGTTTCCTTATCTACATTTGCTTTAATCCGTTCAATGGAACTGTATTTTTCCACACGTTCCCGCACTGTCTCTTCTGCCATCCCAAGTTCTCTGCTCAGAACATCGATAACCTGCTCTGCATCCTCTATCTGGCTGTGTACGACGGAAATGGTGCATACAGTACGGTTTGTTGCCAAAACCGTGCCGGAGGCGTCCACAATTTTCCCACGCGCCGCCTTGATGCTTCTCTCACGTTCATGCAGATCCTGCGCCAGTTCCTGATAATATTCTGACTCGAAAATCATCAGCTGTACCAGCCGCGCTGCCAGACCTGCCATCATCAGAAAACAGGCCAGAAAAACAACCAGCATCTTCTTCCGGTTATAGGTTTTGCATTTCGGATTCATGAAAAGACCCCATAAACGGTTTGTTACAACCTATTATGGGGTCTGATATTTTATGCTTTTATCCTGTTTTCATCCCGCTTTACTCCTGGACATTTTCATCTGCATTGTCAAGGATAGAGTTTTCAATTCCACTCGGGATTTCTCCGGTATCTTCCTCCTGCGCCACCTCTTCTTCTGTAGGCATAGTGACAGTCTCTCCTGTATTCGGATCAACCAGCGTTCCTTCCGGCAGTTCTTCTTCCTGCTCCTCCGAAGTTCCTTCCTCTGTCGCCTCTTCTTCTTTTGCAGCGTTTTCCGCATCCACCTCATCCTGCATATCCGCCGGGATTTCTTCCGTCGCATAAATATTCAGATAAGGCATAGCCTCTTTCATAATATTTTTAAAAATTTCCTGAGCGAAAGAACTGCTGGCCTGAGAAGTGGCATCTGCCGCATTCGGCTCATCCACAACCACATAGCAGACTACCTGTGGATTATCTACCGGAGCAAACCCGATAAACGATACCAGATATTTTCTTTCGGAACGCGGAATCTTCTGAGCTGTTCCTGTTTTTCCTCCCATGGCATATCCTGCAACACGGGCATTTCTTCCTGTTGCGTTATTTCCATTGGCATCTGCTTCTCCGTACATCGTGTGATACAGATACTGACGTATCAGAGCGGACGTTTTTTCGGAAACCGTCTGACGTATCAGTGTGGCATTAATTGTCTCGACTGTGCCTCCGTCTGCATCCAGAATCTTTTTCACCATATGAGGCTGATAATAATAGCCGCCGTTAATTACAGATGAAAATGCAGAGGCAAGCTGAATCATTGTAACATTGAATCCCTGTCCGAAAGAACTGGTGGCAAGCTCTGTCACTCCCAGCGTATCCTCATTAAATACCGTGAAAGCATTATTGGCTTCTCCCGGAAGATCAATGTTTGTCTTTAATCCAAAATTAAATATTTCCTGATACTTCAGATAATTCTCATAACCCAGATCCGCTCCAATCTGCATCAGCGCATCATTGCATGAGAACATCAGTGAACCTTCCAGGGAAATAATCCCGTGTCCGGTACGTTTTGCGCATTTAATTCTGGGCTGTCCTTCCACTACGGTCTGACCGCCGTCACAGAGAAATGTTGACGAATCAGATACAAGACCAAGCTCCAGGGCAGCTGCCACAACCATAGGTTTATATGTGGAACCAGGTTCATAGCCATCACTGATACAGAAATTTCTCCACATCTGATTTCTGGCATCCAGGAGTTCTTCCTCGGTCATGGCGTCCTCCTGCTCTTGTGTAAGATATCCGTTTTCCACCAGGTCATGCGGATTATTCAAATCATAGTCCACATTGGACGCCATCGCCAGCACCTCGCCATTCTGAGGATTCATCATAATAACGCCAATGTTCTCTGCCGCAGGGCCTTCTATGTTTTTATTTGTATAATCGGCAATAAATTTATCGATATATTTCTCTACAATCTCCTGGAGCGTCGCGTCAATCGTGGACACAATCGTATGTCCGTCTGTGGGCTGACGCACTGTCGTGGACTGCTCCAGATCCTCGTTCAGATATTTATAACTTCTGCCGTCGGTACCATTCAGTATATCACTGTATTCCTGTTCCAGCCCCGTCTGGCCCTGATTACCCGACACAGTATAACCCAACACATGACAGGCAAGGGAATTGTACGGATAACGGCGGATATAGGAATCCTCGAACCAGACCCCTTTAATTCTGGAACCGGTCTCATCGTCCTCCTGAAGTGCCTGGAACTCTGAAATTTCTTCCTTTGTAAGCTGCTTTAAAAGCGGCACATAACTGCTGTCTATCTTTTCATTATAAGTGGCGCGAAGCTCTGCCGCATCCAGTTCGAAGCACTGCGCCAGCGCCTGCAGTGTAGGCTCCACGCAGTCTTTCTCCGGGTCCTCGTCCGCATTCTGAGAAAGCACTTTCGGGTCCAGGATCAGATTATATACCTTCTCGCTGGTAGCCAGGATAGTTCCGTTCCGGTCCAGAATATCTCCTCTTCTGTACGGAAGCAGAGTACTGTTCGTATCCTGCTGCGCCAGAACCTTTTTTGTAAATTTTTCACCATTTGTCTTATTAATATATGCCAGACGCACATTTACCGCAATTAAAGCAAGCACTATTATTGAAAATAATAGTGCCAGCTTGCGTTTCATACGGTTTGTCAGCAGCGCCTGCCGCTTCTTTCTCTTTTCTTTTCCTCTGCTCAAATTTCTCACCTGCTGATCGTGCCCAGTAACTCTTTCAATCCACTCTCTTCCTCCGGAATATCCGCATACTGTCTTACATAATCGCTTCCCTGGCTGTCATACAGTACTACCTGATCTTCCTGCGCATATACCATACCCAGTTCATTGATCGCGATATCCCTGATTTTTTCCAAATCCACAGAAGTAACTACCCGATTGTATTCATCATCATTATCCTGTTTCAAATCGGAAAGCTGCGACTCCAGAGCCGCAATATTCTTCACTCTCGCCGTATTATCTGCCTGAAGCTGCAGATATCCTACGCAAATCCACATGGTCAGAGCACATGCTGCCGTCAGAAAAAATACATAACCAAGTCCCAGACTCTGTGCATTTTTCCGGCTTGCTCTGTGTACTTCCGGCTGACGCCGTCTCTCCCGCTGTGCAGGCTCGGAGACTTTATGAAGCTTACGGACAGCTGCTCCCTCTACATAGCCTGTCCTTCCTTTGCTGTCAATTCTTCTTTTGTCCGTGTAAATGCTTCTAATCTCTGCCATAATCCGTTTCCCTGACTTTCCTAAATCCGTTCAAACACGCGAAGCTTCGCGCTTTTTGCTCTCTTATTTCTCTCAAGTTCCTCCGCACCCGGAAGAATTGGCTTTTTAACGGCTGCCCTGCCCTTCGGTTTTTTACCACACACACACACAGGAAAGTTTGAAGGGCAGGTACAGGGGTTTTCATTTGTCTTAAAAATAGTTTTTACAATCCGATCTTCCAGGGAGTGAAAGGTAATCACACACAGTCTTCCTCCCGGGTTCAGCAAATCAATCATACTGTCCAGAGAATTCTTCAGAACCTCCAGTTCCTGATTCAGCTCAATGCGAATAGCCTGAAAGGTTCTCTTGGAAGGATGTCCTCCCACTGCACGTAATCTGGCAGGAATAGCACTCCGGATTATATCGTTCAGTTCCTCTGTCGTCTCAACGGGCTTTTTCTCCCGGGCTGCTACGATATGCCTTGCAATGTTTCCGGCAAACCGTTCCTCACCCAGATCCCGAAGTACTCTGTAAAGCTCTTCCTCTGAATAGCCATTTACAATATCTTTCGCCGTTTTGGTCTGCCGCTGATCCATGCGCATGTCCAGAGGGGCATCCACCCGGTAAGTAAATCCCCGCTCCGCTGCGTCCAGCTGATAAGAGGAAACCCCCAGATCGAGCACAATTCCATCCACTTTATTAATCCCAAGTTTCCGGAGTTCCTGTTCCATATTGCAGTAATTACTGCGAATAATCGTTACCCGGTCTCCAAATTCCTCCAGACGCTTTCCTGCTGCAGCGATAGCGTCCGCATCCTGATCGATGCCAATGAGCCGTCCTTTTTCTGACAGCCTCCGGCATATTTCATAGGAATGTCCGCCTCCTCCCAGCGTCCCGTCTACATAAATGCCATCCGGCCGGATATTCAGCTGTTCCAGGGTCTCGTCCAGTAAAACTGATACGTGTGAAAACTCCATAAACTTCCTCCGGCTTTCAGATATCCAGGCCAAGCTCCGTCAGCTGCCCTGCGACCTCATCCATATCAATCTCTTCGTAATTATTATTCTCGTTCCACTTCTGTTCGCTCCAGATTTCAATCCGGTTCGGCAGTCCGGCAAGGATAACATCCTTTTCAATACCCGCAAACTTCCGTAAGGTAGCGGGAAGTAAAATTCTTCCCTGTTTATCAAATTCACAGGAAGTGGCACCCGCGGTCAGAAACCTTACAAATGAGCGGGCACTCTTATTCGTCATCGGAAGCCTGCGCAGCTTCTCTTCATAAGCTTCCCACTCCGGCAGTGTAAATACAAAAAGGCAGCCATCCAGTCCCCTGGTAACAATACATTCTTCTCCCAGCTGTTCCCGGAACCTGGAAGGGATAATGAGCCTGCCCTTGGCATCTACCGTATGACTGTATTCTCCACGGAACATGGCTTTCACCCCTCTTTCACTGCTTCAAAGCTGTGTGTCACCACTTTTATGTACTTTAAAGCCACCTTTCCCCACGTTTCACCACTTATGGGTTAATAATATCTTAATTTTTCTTAAAAATCAAGGTATTTTTCTGTTAAAAGTGCACAAAAAAGAGAGGTAACTACATCTTGTTCTTTCCAATCACCCAACCACAAGATATAGTTGTTCCTCTCGTTTTCTGCCACAAGTTACCATTCTTTATCAGACCCCGGGAAACTGCTCCTTCATAATTTCTTAAATATTATCCGTTCCCGGAATTTCGCCTGTTTCCTGCTATCCAGATTAACCCGCTTACCGCACTGATTCCCAGTACAATAAGCATGATATGAGCATAGTCCCCTGCCAGACGTGCAATACGGTTCCAGGATTCCCCTACAAGAGCTCCCAGTGATACCAGAATCAGATTCCAGACCATAGAGCCGGCTGCTGTATAAAGGAAAAACTGCGGAAGCGCCATACCGCTCATTCCCGCGGGAATTGAAATCAGACTGCGCACCACGGGCACACAGCGGCAGAAAAATACCGCCTTTGAGCCTGTCGCCTGAAACCAGTCATTTGCCTTTTCCACGTCCTCTGGTTTCAGTCCCAGCAGCTTTCCGCATTTCCCTTCTGCGATCTTTTTCAGCCGCTCTTTATTCAAAAGTGTCCCTGCACTGTAAAGCACAGCCGCACCGGCCAGCGATCCCAGTGTAGCTGCAAATATCACTCCCGCTGCTCCAAGACTTGTATACGTTGTCAGAAAACCTCCGAAGGTCAGAATGACCTCCGAAGGTATCGGCGGAATGATATTTTCCAGGGCAATCAGGAAAAAAATGCCCGCATATCCATATTGCTCCATCAGAGAAATTATCAGTTCCTGCAAAATCTCTGTCCGCTCCCATGTCCGGAGTCGGGCCTGCCCTTTCCGGCACTTTTATTTTTTACAGTTTATGCAGAAAATACTGTCTTCATGCTCTCTTATCAGCCTCTATCAAGCGCTTCAGCCCTTCCACTGCCACTTTGACTGCCCGCGATGTATCCTCATTCATCTCCTGATCCAACCCGGCAGCTTCACGCTCCTGATTCCAGATTACATGGAAGCAGGAACCACAGCGGCATCCCAGGGCAGCGGCTACTACGAACAGTGCCGCTGATTCCATCTCACTGGCCTTAACTCCAAGCCGTTTCCAGCTTTCCCATTTCTGAAGAAGCTCATAGGAAACCGGTGATTTTTCCGGCGAATGCTGCCCGTAAAAGCTGTCCTTTGACTGTACAACTCCCAGATGCAGGGGATAACCCAGCTCACGGGATGCCTCAGCCAGACAGCGCGTCACTTCAAAATCCGGAACTGCCGGAAACTCAATAGGCGCGTACTCCAGACTTGTATGTTCGAATCGAACAGATCCTGTTGCCACCACAATATCTCCGGATTTTACATCCAGAGCGATTCCTCCGCAGGTACCCGTCCGGATAAACGTATCCGCGCCGCAATTATGGAGTTCTTCCATAGCAATAGAAGCAGAAGGTCCGCCGATTCCTGTGGAACAGGCCGTTACTTTCTCACCGAGCAGATATCCGGTCCAGATATTGAATTCCCGGTTCTGTGTCACCGGATGCGCATCCTCAAACAGGGCCGCAATCGCAGGCACCCGTCCCGGATCTCCCGGCAGGATACAATAGCGTCCGATATCTTCCGGAACGCAGTGGAGATGAAACTGTTTTTCTGTTTTCTGCATACAATCAACCTCCTTTTTCTTCTGCAGAATGCAGCACACAGTCTTTTTCTGCGGGCTGTGAATGCTGATGGTTGTATCATACCTCTTCTTTTGCTACAATAGTATTCAGTAAATTTCAGAAAGAGGTGTACAGCCATGACCGCAGATAATCGCTTAATGATAAAAAATCTTCAGAAGCTGGACTGCTTCTATTCCATTGGTTCCAGGGCAACCAATCTCACCTTTGCCCGGTGTGATGAAACCACCTTTGACGATGAGGCTTATCTGTTCTCTGCAGAAACGGATGCTGTCGACTTCTGCAAAGCTCTCAATGACAACGGATATCCCACAGTTGTGACCAAAGTAGAAAGAGAACAGATGCAGCGCTTCTATACAGCTCTTTACCTCACTGGTATAAACCGGATAGCCTTCCACAACGGAACGGGATTCAGTTATCTTCCTCTGGAAGAGATCGTCACCATCCGTAAACCTGAAGAAAATCCAAAGACACCGCCAGTCTCCAATACGGCTCTTCAGCTCACCGCTGTCTATTTTCTGCAGGAGCTCCGCAGACCCGGACTGGATGCCAAAAATCCGGAACATATAAAAAGAGTGCGCGAACTGGAGCAGGAACTTATGGCAGATCTCGTCCGTTCCCGTTTCATCCTGGCTCTGGATGTCACAGATATAACCGGCAGGCTGGATCTGAAAAAACCAAATCCCGATCTGAAAATGCCGTATCTGAAAAATCCTTCCGGCGACATTCTCCAGCCAGTCTTCTCCGATCTCTGGGAATTCGAAAAATTCCGCGAGAAAAACGGACGCAGACTCCAACCGGTAACTGTTCTTTTTCAGGGACTCATTCCCGCTATGATTAAGGAAGCAAAAGGTTATGCCCTGAATCCTTCCGGGTTCAATCTGGTACTTATGAAAGACAAGCTGGAGCTTATCGCCAGACAAAGCTGAATCTGCCTGAAACTTCTGTCTTTATCATATCAAAATTCTGTCTTTGGGTAAATGGTCTTCAGCCCTTTATCTGTTTTCGTATGTTAAAAGGAGCCGGTGCAAAACCACGAATATCACTGTTTTGCACCGGCTCCATCTGTTATGCCGCCAAAAGGTCGTATACTTTCCTGCTTTTGAAAGATTATACATTAAAACGGAACAGAATCACATCTCCGTCCTTTACCACATATTCTTTTCCCTCAAGCCTTACCAGTCCCTTCTCTCTGGCTGTCGCATAGGCACCGCAGTCCAGAAGGTCCTGATAATTCACTACCTCAGCCCGGATAAACCCTCTTTCAAAATCAGAATGGATTTTGCCTGCTGCCTGAGGAGCTTTCGTACCTTTTTTAATTGTCCAGGCACGGGTTTCCGTTTCTCCTGCCGTCAGATAGCTGATAAGCCCCAGAAGCCGGTAACTTGCCTTGATGAGCTTTTCCAGGCCGGATTCTGTCAGCCCCAGGTCCTCCAGAAACATAGATTTTTCATCGTCATCCAGCTCTGCGATTTCCTGCTCAATCTCTGCACAGATTACAAATACCTCGCAGCCATACTCCTGCGCATACTTCCGGACTGCCTGCACATGGGCATTGGAAGCACCGTCATCCGCCAGATCGTCTTCCTTTACATTTGCCGCAAAAATAACGGGTTTGCGGGTCAGAAGATTATACTCAGCCAGCCATCCCTGCTCGTCCTCGTCGTCAGTGGTAAAGCTGATAGCCATCTTTCCATCTTCCAGCCAGGCCTTGATACGTTCCAGCAGTTCCAGCTCTTTCGCCAGGGTCTTATCGTTGCGGGCACCCCGTACCGTCTTGGAGATTCTTCTCTCCAGGATCTCCAGATCTGAGAAAATCAGCTCCAGATTAATGGTTTCTATATCCCGCAGCGGATCAACGCTCCCATCCACATGAATTACATTCGGATCCTCGAAACAACGCACTACATGAACAATGGCGTCCACTTCACGGATATTGGCCAGGAACTGATTTCCCAGACCCTCGCCTTTGGAAGCACCCTTCACCAGACCGGCAATATCTACAAATTCAATCACTGCCGGCGTCACTTTTGCAGAATGATACATATCTGACAGCAGTCCCAGTCTTTCATCCGGCACCGCCACTACTCCCACATTGGGATCAATTGTACAGAACGGATAGTTGGCTGATTCAGCGCCTGCTTTTGTCAGTGAATTAAAAAGGGTGCTCTTCCCTACATTGGGAAGTCCCACGATACCTAATTTCATTTCTTTCTGTTCCTCCTCATTTTTATCTAAAGAATGTTTCTGAAATCATTGAACATCACAAATACCATCAGAGCCATCAGAAGCATCAGCCCTACGAAATGGACCATTCCTTCTTTCTCCGGATCCACCCGTTTACCCCGTCGAATAATCTCCAGAAAAAGGAATACCAGCCGCCCGCCATCGAGAGCCGGGAGCGGCAGCAGATTCATGACCCCCAGGTTCGCCGACAGAAGAATGGACAGATTCAGCATATTCAGCCATACATAGAAAGCTCCGTCCTGTCTGCTGGCTTCGTAAGTTTCACCTATTGTATTAACAATTCCCACAGGACCGGAAATATCATCGGCCCCCACCTGTCCTCCAATCAGCATACCCAGACTCTGTATCGTCGTGCTGATCCAGAATTTCACTTCATAGGCGCTATAATATACTGTCTCGAAAACATTTCCCCTGGTTCGCACTCCGGATCCCAGAAAGCCCAGCAGCCATTCTCCATTCTCATTCTGCTTCGGCTCAAGAACAACTGTATAGCGTTCTCCATCCCGTTCATAAGTGACAACCGCGGTCTCTCCCTGATGCATCCGCGTAAAAATGCTTATTTCCCGGTAAACATGAATGTTCTGATCATTAATACGAACGATTCTGTCTCCCGGCTGCATACCGGCCTCTGCCGCGGCATATCCTTCCATCACATCTGTAATTATCGGTTCATCATAACCAATGCTTCCAATAATAAAAAGAGCAAGAATAAAGGCCAGAATGAAATTAAAAACAGGACCGGCCGCCACAACCGAGATTCTCGTCCACACAGACTTGGCGCCAAAAGAATACGGAGGCAGTCTATCCGGCGAATATCCCGCCTTTTCCGGCCCCTCGCCCGGATCCTCTTCATAATCTCCGTCTTCCCCTTCCATCATGCAGGAACCACCGAACGGAAGAAGCTTGAGACAATATTTAGTCTCACCTATCTGCTTGCTCAACAGTGTCGGCCCCATGCCCAGAGAAAACTCATTTACCCGGATACCTCCCCGTTTCGCCAGCAGAAAATGGCCCAGCTCATGAAAAATAACAATCAGGCTGAATATCAACAGTGCCAGTATGATGCTTACAATGCTCAATCTACCACCTGCTTTCAATAAATTCGTACACGGCCTTTTCTGTTTCCAGAATCTCTTCTACAGTCGGATCCGAAATCACCCTGTGAGCCTCCATGCACTCCTGGATAATCTCCGGAATTGCCAGCCATCCTATCTTCCGATCCAGGAAGAGCGCGACAGCTTTCTCGTTGGCCGCATTGTATACAGTAGGCATGGAACCTCCGGCAGCAGCTGCGTCAAAAGCAAGCTTCAGCCCGGTAAAAGTCTCCATATCCGGTTTTTCAAAAGTAATCTGGGTCAGAGTCTCAAAATCCAGACGTTCGCCAGGCAGATAGCGCCGTTCCGGATAATAGAGAGCATACTGGATCGGCAGCTTCATATCCGGTGTTCCCAGCTGGGCAATCACTGCCCCGTCTACAAATTCCACCATGGAATGAATAATGCTCTTGGGCTGAACCACAATCTGAATATCTTTTGGCTCCACACCGAACAGCCAGCGGGCCTCCATCATTTCAAGGCCTTTATTTACCAGGGTGGAAGAATCTATCGTAATCTTTCTTCCCATAGCCCAGTTTGGATGTTTCAGTGCATCCTCCACCTGAATATTCAGAAGTTCTTCCCGTTTTTTCCCTCGGAACGGACCGCCGGAAGCCGTCAGAAGAATCTTGTGCAGCTGGTTTCTGTTTTCTCCATTCAGGCACTGAAAAATTGCGCTGTGTTCGCTGTCCACCGGAAGAATTTTCACGCCGGTTTCTTTTGCCAATGGTATGATTATATGCCCTGCTGTCACCAAAGTTTCCTTATTTGCCAGAGCAATATCCTTTCCGGCCTTCATAGCTGCAATAGTAGGTACAATTCCTATCATACCCACAATGGCCGTCACCACAATTTCCGCCTCCGGAAGCGTACAGATTTCAATCAGTCCGTCCATTCCGGATACGACACGCACATTCAAATCCCTGACCGCCGTACGCAGCTCGGCTGCCTTCTCTTCACTCCATACCGCTACTGTTCTGGGATGAAATTCGCGAATCTGCTCTTCCAGCTTTCTGATGTTGGAACCCGCTGCCAGAGAAACAATTTCCAGATCTCCATTATTACGGGCCACCTCCAGGGTCTGCGTTCCAATGGAACCTGTGGAGCCCAGTATTGCTATCTTCTTCATTGGTATCTCCTTTTACTGCATAAATATAACCGCCAGAATATAGATAATCGGCGCCGTAACAATCACACTGTCAAATCTGTCCAGAATTCCGCCATGTCCCGGTATCAGTTTTCCGTAATCCTTAATATTATGATTCCTTTTGATCGCCGAAGCTGCCAGATCCCCCACCTGAGACACAATCGCTCCTGCTGCGCACAGCAAAGCACAGTCTGCTCTGTCCAGAGCAAAGATGCCGGCATATATAAAGCCAATCAAAGCCGCTCCGATAACTCCTCCAATCGCTCCCTCGACAGACTTCTTAGGACTCAGAACCGGAGCAAGCCGGTGTTTTCCAAGCAGCATACCTACTGCATAGGCACAGGTATCGCAGCCCCAGGAACAGATAAAAATGAGGAAATAAATAAGGCTCGTATCCTCGCCTTCGATAGGCAGCATCCTTGTCTGCCAGATAAACGAAAGCAGTACCGGCACGTAAACGAAACCGAGAAAAGCCTCTGCAATCTCTTCCGTCTTATACTTCGGGAAGGTAAACACATAGACTGCCAGAAGAACCATCAGATACGCAAGCAGCATGAAAAGTGCCAGATTCTCCACATTCCACAGCCTCAGTCCCAGATAATAAAGAATCAGGAAACAAAAGCCCCAGATGCCGGGTGCGCTTTTTTCCAGCCGAAATACCTTCAGGAACTCCAGATATCCGATCACGGAAATCGCAAGAGTCAATGCAAACAGCACGTCTCCGCCAAGAATACCGGCTGATATAATAATAGCCAGCAGCACAATTCCACTGAACAGTCTGACAAAAAATGCCTTCATTTTACTTTGTTTCCTCCCTCACGCCTCCATACCGGCGTTCTCTGTGATTATAGGCTTCTATGGCCTTTACAAGCTCTTCCTTCGTAAAATCAGGCCAATGTACCTCTGTAAAATAGAATTCCGTATAAGCCAGCTGCCAGAGCAGATAGTTGGAAAGACGCTGCTCTCCGCTGGTACGAATCAGCAAATCGGGATCAGGAATTCCCGCTGTATCCAGATAAGAAGAAAAGAGCTCTTCTGTAA
Organism: uncultured Merdimonas sp.; assembly: GCA_944378225.1. Classification (GTDB taxonomy): domain Bacteria; phylum Bacillota; class Clostridia; order Lachnospirales; family Lachnospiraceae; genus Laedolimicola. Next base: position 13,708 of record CALWGE010000011.1, on the reverse strand, counting down.
TATCTTCGCTTTTAATTTTTCCGGCATCCCGATCCGCCGCCATCTTTCTCATTGCGCGGATCATCTCATCCCGGCTTCCGTAATTAATGGCAATCTGAAAATTCAGTCCGTCATTGTCTGCTGATGCCCTCTCCAGTTCATCTATCCGTGCCCGGATATCCTCATCCAGTCCGGTTTTATCTCCAATAACCCGCACTTTCATATGGTTTTTCTCTGCAGTTTTCAGGCAGTTCTTCATATAACTGCGCAGAAGTTTCATCAGGGCAGCCACCTCGTCGTCCGGTCTTTTCCAGTTTTCCGTGGAAAAGGCGTAAACTGTCAGATACTTAATCCCCATGTTCCATGCTTCCCGGCAAATGGTTTCTACATTTTTTGCTCCCTGGGCATGTCCGTAATTACGGGGCATTCCTTTGGATTTCGCCCAGCGTCCGTTTCCGTCAAGAATAATCGCTACGTGCTGCGGTATCTTCATACATACTCTCCTTCATACAAGGAGACGGGCAGCCTCAAAACATACCCGTCCCCTCTCAATATCTGTTCACTCGCAAAAGCCGTCGTTCTACACGGTAAGAATTTCTTTTGACTTCTCTTCCACAGCCTTGTCTATATCAGCAATATACTTATCTGTCATCTTCTGGGTCTTGGTCTCCAGATCCTTCTGATCATCCTCGGAAATCTCGTTCGCTTTATTCAGCTTCTTGAAAGCTTCATTCGCGTCACGGCGGATATTTCTTACAGCCACCTTGGCTGCCTCACCTTTCTTTTTAATATCCTTCACAAGTTCTTTTCTGCGTTCCTCAGTAAGCTCCGGGAAGATCAGCCGAATTACAGAACCGTCATTCGTGGGCGTAATTCCCAGATCAGAAGCCAGAAGTGCCTTCTCAATAGCTTTCAGGAGGCTCTTCTCCCAGGGCTGTATCTGAAGCATACGCGGCTCGGGAACAGAAATATTTCCCACCTGCTGCAGCGGAGTCGGTGCTCCGTAATAGTCTACCTTAATCTTATCCAAAACATGCGGATTCGCCCGTCCCGCACGAATGGATGTAAAATCACGCATCATTGAATCGTATGATTTTGTCATCTTTTCCTCATATACTTTCAGTCTCTCGTCCATATTCTGTCCTCCGCTTTTATTTTCATTTATTAGCTTTTTGATAGTGTTCCAGGATCATACCGTAATCTTTGTTCCGGCAGACTCTCCTTTCACTGCATTCACGATACTGTTCTCGCCTTCCAGCCCGAACACCAGCATCGGCATATGATTTTCCATACACATAATAGAAGCTGTCAGATCCATAACCGCAAGACGCTTATCCACTACTTCTGCAATGGGAATTTCATCATACTTGGCAGCATTGGGATTCACCTTCGGGTCGCTGTCGTAAACACCGTCCACGGCCTTGGCAAGCAGAATCACATCTGCTTCGATTTCAATGGCGCGCAGAGTCGTGGTTGTATCTGTTGAAAAATAGGGATGTCCGGTTCCGCCTGCAAAGAAAGCCACACCGCCCCGGTTCAGACAGGCCAGAGCTTCGTCCTTTGTAAAAAGCTTCGCAAACCCGCCGCACACAAAAGGTGTGAAGACTTCCGTATCAAGTCCTACAGATCTGAAAATTTCAGATACATAAATACAGTTCATAACTGTAGCCAGCATACCAATCTGATCTGCCTTTACCCGGTCCATATTTTCGCTGGTACGGCCTCTCCAGAAGTTTCCTCCGCCGATAACAATTCCTACCTGAATTCCGTCATCCACCAGAGCTTTTACCTGATGTGCAACCCCCAGAACAGTGGCCTCATCAAAACCTGTGTGTTTCTCTCCTGCCAGAGCTTCACCGCTTAATTTTAACAATACACGCTTCATACTGCTCTTATTCCTCCGTTCCAAGGCTTCCCAGATATTCATCCAGAGCCGTCGTATTTATAGTGACCTCTGATGTGTCCGGTCTGGTAGCCATATCATAAACAGAATATCCCAGCCAGCACACCAGCGCAAGTGCAATCAAGCCTCCGCCGATTCTCATATACATCTTATGGCGTTTTTCCTTCGCCAGAATCTGTTTCCGGTTCGCCTTTTCTTCTTTATAACGGTTTACTTTTTCCTGACTCATGTTACAAGTTCCTCTCTTACTGATTTGTCCGGCAGAATTCCATACCGGCTCGGTATCATATCTGTCGATATTATACCATATATCCGGAAAAAAGCCATAAAAACTTTCGCAGACCCAAAAACAGGGCATGGAACGGATTTCCATGCCCTGTCACTTACATATTCCGCGCTCTCTGCCTGAACTCAAAACTCCCGGCAACACCTATACCACTACAATAATGCCGCCGTCGCTGGCATATAAACTGCTGACTCCGGCAGTATCCAGGATAATAATCTCCTTCACACTGACCCGATCCAGAATGGCCTTTTTTACCAGTTCCGCCCGTTCCGGACAATTACAGTGAGAAATAGCCAGAACTTTTTCTGCGGGATCTTTCAGGTTCTCTACAATATAGTCTATCATTTTTTTCAGGGCACGGTTGACTCCCCGTGCCTGATCCAGCTGGCAGATGGTCCCCTGAGGTGTGGAGCCCATAACCGGCTTAATGTTCAATGCATTGGCCACAAAGGCCTTGAGATTACTGAGACGCCCGTTTTTACGCAGAGCCTCCAGAGATTCCAGAACAAAATACGTATGCTGCGTTTCGATATAATCTTCCACAGTCTCAATAATCTCAGGGAAACTCATTCCCGCTTTTTCACATTCCTCTATTTTTAATGCAATCAGAGTCTCGCCGACAGACGCAGATCGGGAGTTGAAGACATAAATATTCTTCTCACCCTTTTCTTCTTCATAAAGCCTTTTTCCAAGCTCCGCACTGTTGTAAGAGCCGCTCAGCTCCGCTGAAAGGGTAACTGCATAAACATTCTCCGCATCGCAGTCATACGCCTCCATATAACGTTCCGGAGACGGGCAGGAAGATTTGGGACAATTCGGGCTTTCTGCCACTCTTTTCAGAAAATCCGCCTGTTCAAAGGTATCATCATCCACAACAAAATGACCGTCGATATCCAGCACCAGCGGCACACTTTCAAAATGTGAATCCTTTTTGCATCTTTCCGGCAGTTCACCGCAGCTGTCTACAACAATTTTATAACTCATAGCTTTCCTCCGAACATTTTGCACTCCATTATCTGGTTTTTAATACCACATATGATAGTAGCATACTGTCAGGATCTTTTCAAGGCATTTTTGATTACAGTCTGTAAAACGCTGTCACAGCATGCACCAGACTTTCCTGATCTGCTGTTCCCATCATCTCCCGGCTGGAATGCATAGCCAGCAGAGGAACTCCCACATCCACCGTCTTTACGGGATAAAATGCAGATGCAATGGAACCAAGAGTACTTCCGCTCGTTCCATCAGAACGGTTCACAAATTTCTGATAAGGTATCTGCTCAGCCTCGCAGATCTGCTGCATAACAGCCACTGCTTCACTGTCTGTAGCATAGGACTGTGTGCTTGCCTCTTTAATGCAGATTCCTCTTCCCAGTACATTTTTATTCGTCGGATCATTTTTATCAGCGTTGTTCGGGTGCAGGGCATGACCTACATCTACGGATAACAGCATGGCATCTGCAAATGTTTCCAGAAACTTTTCCCGTCCCCGTCCGTAAGATAAAAGAATCCGCTCTGCCACTGCAGACAGAAATGCAGAGCCTGCTCCCTGTTTTGTCTTGCTTCCGATTTCCTCGTGATCAAAAAATACTGCCAGATTGACGCCGTCACTGCGCTCTCCTTCAATGATGCCTGTAACCACTGCCTGTACACTGGTCAGATTATCCAGACGGGGCGATGAAATGAACTCTTCCTCCATGCCAAGGAAATCCCCGGTGTCTGTGTTATAAAGTCCCAGCTCATAGTCCAGAATTTCTTCCTTTTCCACCTGCAGTTCTCTGGCCAGATATTCCAGGAAAAAGGCTTCATCTTTCTCTTCTTCATCCGGAACGCCCAATCCCAGTACGGGAAGCATATCTTTCTGACGATTTAATTCCACTCCCTTATTAATTTCCTTATTGATATGTATAGCCAGATTTGGAATAGTGAGAAACGGCTTCCGAAAATCCACGTACCGGATCTCCGGATGGAAGATATCCCTGCTTCGAAGCGTCACACGTCCTGCCGCTGAAAGCGGGCGATCCAGCCAGGTATTCAAAATGGCGCCGCCGTACACTTCCACATTCAGCTGCCGGTACCCTTCTTTCTCCATTTCCGGCGCCGGCTTGATCCGAAGTCCCGGAAAATCAGTATGAGCTGCCGCTATCCGGAAAGTATCTCCAAAAGCAAATTTCTTTCCTATGGTAAAAGCCGCCAGAGTAGAGCCGTTATGCACCAGATAATACCGACCCCCGTTTTCCAGATTCCAGTCTTCTCTCATATTCAGCTTCTGAAAACCTGCCTGTACAAGCTGATGCTCTACACTTGCTGTCACATGAAATGGAGAAGTTCCCTCCTCCACCAGAGAAAGCAGCTTTTCTGCATGTTCCATTCTGTTCATTTCTTTTCTCCTCCTGCCTGTATTTCTTTCTGTGTGTGATGCTATTATACAATCAATTGCTTTCTGATTCAATTGCATGTATACTTATTTTATTCCATAAAAATATAAGTCCGGAAACAAATCCCGGACTTTTAAACACAGGAGGGAGTCGTCTTTATGATTGCGCTTCAGATGCAGGATATCAGAACTTTCATGAGCAGGCTGCTGCTTTCTTCCGCCTTCGATGCTTTTCTCGTTGTGGACGGAAACATCACTACCTTCAACACCTTTCAGATAGACGGACGGCTTCATCCGGATTATTACAGTAAAGAAGAACAGGAAGCTGACCGTCTGGAAGAACAGCGTTTCTCCCGCTGGCAGGAACTCAGACCTTTTTGTCTTGAATTAATAAAGGGGAAACGGACACCTCTGAGCTTTCGCTTCACTTTTCAGCTCTCACCCGAGAACACGCAAAAGCTTCTGATTCAGTCTGACTCCCCCCTTTCTTCTGCCGATGTAAATGGGCTTGTGCTGAATATCCGTTTTGAAAACGGAGGTCTTACCTGCACCACAGCCACTTCACTCAACATTTTCACTCTGGATAAATCCCTGGATCAGGCCTGGGATCAGATGGTACAGAAATTTTTTCTGCAGCAGAATCTTCCTTTTCTTCTCCCCTGAAACTTTGTAACTGCTTTCCCGCGTCACTTTCAGCGGGCATCCGGGCTTTCTCCCGGCGCCGGCGGGGAGGCAGGTTCTTCCAATGCGAGATGAAGAACCTCATCTCCCAGAAATGTGTTCAGATTATACAAAAACAGAACATCCGTAAAATCTTCTTCTTTTACCAGACTCTCCAGGCTTCCGTAATAATAACGCGGATCTACGATTACTATTTCCCGGAACTGAGACGTCAGAAACGGGACAAAACAGTTAGCATAAGAATCTTTCACCAGAAGAAGTTTTTTATGACTGTCAGCCATCGTTCTGATCCGTACCAGCGGATGGTTTCCGTTCAGAAACATCCCATACTGATCTCTTGTTTCAAGCTTTTCAGATGCATAGAGGGAAGCTGACTCTTCCTGTTCCTGTACATAAGATACCACCATATCCGGCTGATCCTGCGGCCAGTACACTGAGATCGTATCTGCTTCTGCCTGGTAGCCGCTGCGGGAAACCAGTGTACCTTTAAAGGAATCTGAAACCGGATACAGACGCGGCGCCATATCTGCATTCTCAAAGCCCATGACCTGGGCAGCCTGCTGATATGCATACCAGGCTCCCAGCGTGGTCCAGTGATGATCCGTCCTGTAGTAGATATATTCCTCCCGATGCTGACGCAGAGCATCATAGGCCCTGATCTGCCGGATGGAATCCCCCAGGTATGTCTGAATCTGCTCCAGCTGTTCTTCCTGGTTTTCCACGGGCGCAAAGGAAGGCAGACCTTCAGGATTCACTCCCGCCGCATCCGGAACAAGCATCATATAAATGGGGAGCTCCGGATGCCTGCCGCAGAATGCTTTAATGGAATCAAGATTCTCCCATGTCTGCTCTCCGATTTTCTCCGGTTTCTCGTACAGGCTCCCGTCCTCTCCCAGATACACGCCGCCCGCTTCTTTTTTCCCCAGCAGCCTGTCCGCCATTGTCTGAAGCTGAATCCATTCATCCCGAAATACAAACTGATCTGTCTGCCAGTTTTCAAAACTTTTCATAAATCGGCCGTCCAGAACCGAAGACAGCTGCACTTCAGGTCTCTGCTCCAGCATCCGGTTCTCTGTCTCAGAAAATTTTCGATCTCCGCTCAGAAGATTCAGCACCCCAAATCCAAACAGTACCAAAACAAACCCGAGTCCCAGAATCGAAATATTTCTCTTTTTACTCAGGCACCCGCGCACATCTTTTTTCGTTCTTTTCTTATTCTGCATCTTCTTACGCACCTCTCAGAACCGAAAATATAAAAACGGGTTATACGTATCATTTATCAGGTAAGCAGTACTCAGCAGGAAAAGTACCATATAAAACAAATACAATACTATTTTCGTGCCGTTTTTCTTCCATAGCCTGTCCATCACTTCAAAAGGAAGAGGCACTGAACACAGCCAGGAAATCCAGAACAATCCCAGACTGGTCAGAAAATAATACATTCCTGCATTATCTGTCACCGGAACACCTGCACTTCCCATCATCACACTCAGATACTGAACAGCTCCTCCCAGAGACGGACTGAAAAAGAACACCCATCCGACCATAACCAGCACCATTGTAACAGCTGTTCCCAATACAGGAATCTTCTCCGTCACTCTGCGGAATATATACTTTTCCGCAGTCAAAAGAATTCCGTAATATAATCCCCAGACCACAAAATTCCAGCTTGCTCCGTGCCACAGCCCTGTCAGACCCCAGACAATCAGGAGATTACGGATATTTCTGATGACTCCCACCCGGTTTCCTCCCAGAGGTATATACACATATTCCCGGAACCAGGACCCCAGAGAAATATGCCATCTGCGCCAGAATTCCGTAATGCTCCGGGCGCAGTATGGAAAATGAAAATTTTCCTTAAATGTAAATCCAAACATTTTTCCAAGCCCAATCGCCATATCAGAATATCCGCTGAAATCAAAATAAATCTGAAAGGTATAGGCCAGAACGCCCACCCATGCCGACAGCACAGACATAGAAGAAAGGCCTGACACGGCATCAAAAACGGCCCCCAGATTATTGGCCAGCAGAACTTTTTTTGCAAGTCCGCCGATGAAAAAACGCGTTCCTTCACCAAACATTTCCCAGGATGTAACGCGTTTGCGAAGCTGTGCATCGATATCGGCATACTGGACGATAGGTCCTGCCACCAGCTGCGGAAACATGGAAATATATAAGCCAAAGGAAATAAGACTTTTCTGCCCTCCTGCCTTTCCTCTGTACACGTCTGCCAGATAGGAAATTGACTGAAACGTGTAGAAAGACAAGCCTATGGGAAGCCCCAGATTCACCTCCGGAAGCTCCACAGACAGCAGATACTCCAGATTCTGTGCAGCAAAACCGTAATATTTAAAGAAACCCAGTAAAAACAGATTTACCGCCACACCCAGAATCAGACTTCCCCTTCCTGTTTTCCCTTTCTCCTGCTGTCTGGAAATATCGATTCCCATTACATAATTAAACAGAATGCTGTACAGCATCAGAAAAATATATACCGGTTCTCCCCAGGCATAAAAAATAAGGCTTGCCAGAAGCAGCACAAAATTGCGAAGCTTCACCGGAGCCAGATAAAAAGCCAGTATCACAACCGGAAGAAATGTAAAAACAAAAACTATGCTGCTGAAAACCACGCTGTCCATCCTTTCTCTGTCCGTATTATATTCATTAATTCTATGGCCGGAAAAACCGGGGATAAAGTAATTTTAAAAAGCTGTCCTTCACATCCTGAGCCTGTTCTGACACAACAAAAAGCACACAGGTATCTCTGACCTCTGTTACGCTCTCTTTTAAAAGCTGTACCTGTTCCGGTCCATAACCCTCAAAATTATGTATTTGTGTATCGACCCTCGCTTCTACAGCCTGTCTTACCTGTTCTGCCTGTTCCTTGGATACACATTCCACAAGAAGCAGTTCTTCCACTGCCATATTGTCTTGTGCAGTCCACAGTATCCAGTCAGACAGTTCTTCCCCATTCAGCCCGTACAGCCTTCTTAAAAGCTGTGCATCCGCCTGCTGCATCTCTGTAAGATCCATGGCGCTTTCTGTTTCAGCCTTCAGGTCGGAAAAATCAACCTTCTGCGGACTTACATAGAAAATTCCCACCAACAGTACAAACGGCACCGCCAGAAGCAAAAGTTTCACCGTCTGCAGTAAAATATCTTTCATAAGCCTGCTGCCTCCTCCATCCGCGTCAGCCACAATGTATAGGGTTCTGAAGTCAGATGTACCGAATCTTTCTGATACCAGTCTTCATGGCCTTCCAGAATATCTCCATTATCCAGAAAAGGAATCCCCCATGTTTCACAGAGTTCCTTAAGTGCTGCGTTAAATTCGTCCACATACCCCAGCACAGGTTTTTTTTCTACCGCAGCAGGAAGCACCGGCATAATTGCATTAATATAGACAGGAAGATCCGGGGCTTTTTCCCTGATCTCCTGAATGCGCTCCTCATATTCTTTCACAAAGCGGCTGCTGTCCCCGGCACAGTATTCCAGATCATTCAATCCAATAGACAGAAATAAGTGGGAAGGTGAAAGAGAAAGGGCTTTCTCAATATCCTCCCCGGCTGAATCGGCACGCAGTCCCTTCTGCGCTATAATCGAAGAGGGATTCAGAATTTCATAATCGATAAATCCCTCTGCCACCGAATCACCCACAATAACAGCCTGACCAAAGCGCTGTCTGAGCCCTTCGCGATCTGTAGGCAGAGGACTTCCATTCCCTTCCTGTTCTCCTTCTTCCGCAGAGGCAGACGAAGCCGCATTTTCTGCCTCTTCCTGCTGTCTTTCCGCCTCATCCCTTGCATTCAGCTCTGCTTTAATAACTCCGGTATCCTTCTGCTCCAGTTCTATAATCCAATCCACAACGGGAAACTCTTCTTTCTCCTTCTGAACAGTTCTTCCTCCTAACCAGGCAAATACGGATGACAAAAGCAGTATAATCAGAAATCTTATGCCCGTCTTTCTCTGTTTCATCCTTATGCTGTCCTCCTTCAGATTTCCTTATGCTTCGACACAACTCCCGATTATCAGACGTTTCTCCATGCAATTTAGTTTCAAATTTCAAAAATTTTTCTTATGTAGACCTATTATAGCACAGCATTTCCGCAATTTTATACTCTCGCAGAAACTTAATAAAATATTCAATTTTCCGTAAAATATATCATCACCCATCTGTTGTTTATATTTTTTTAATAAAGTTTATAATATTTTGTTAGCACTCATCGCATTAGAGTGCTGATTTTCTATTGACTTTTTATACCGGGTGTCTTAAAATATGGGACAAAGCAAAGGACAGACTGCCCCAGCCAGGAACGGCAGTCTTTTATATGAAGGAGTGAATAACAATGGCAGACAAACATGGAAGTCTTTCCATCAACAGCGAAAATATTTTTCCAATTATCAAAAAGTGGCTGTATTCCGATCACGACATTTTCTTCCGTGAACTGGTATCCAACGGCTGCGACGCTATCACAAAGCTGAAAAAACTTTCTCTGATAGGGGAATACAGCTATCCTGAAGATCACAAGGACAGTATCCGCGTCATCGTGAACCCTGAAGAAAAAACTTTAAAATTCATCGATACAGGACTTGGTATGACTGCCGATGAAGTAGAGGAATATATTAACCAGATTGCGTTCTCCGGAGCCGCAGCTTTCCTTGAAAAATATAAAGATAAGGCCAATGACGATCAGATTATCGGTCATTTTGGTCTGGGCTTTTACTCTGCATTTATGGTGGCAGATGAAGTACACATTGATACCCTTTCCTATCAGGAAGGCGCAAAAGCCGTACACTGGGAATGTGATGGCGGTACGGAATATACCATGACTGACGGAACCCGCACAGAGATCGGTACGGAAATCACCCTGTTTCTGAATGAAGAAAGCCTGGAATTTTCCAATGAATACCGCGCAAGAGAAGTTATTGAAAAATACTGCTCTTTCATGCCGGTAGAGATTTTCCTGGAAAAAGCCGGAGCACCGCAGGAATACGAGACTATTGACGAGGCAGATCTCCGGGATGATGATGTAGTTGTGGAGCATATCCATGAAGACGCCAAAACCGAAGAAGTAGAAAATGAGGACGGCACGAAGGAAACCAGAGAAATCTCTCCGGCCAGAGAACGTGTAAAAATCAACAAACGTCCCGTCTCTCTGAGCGATACACATCCTCTGTGGACAAAGCATCCGAACGAGTGCACTGATGAAGAGTACAAGACCTTCTATCGTAAGGTATTCCGGGATTACAAGGAGCCTCTGTTCTGGATTCACCTGAATATGGATTATCCTTTTAACCTGAAAGGAATTCTGTATTTCCCCAAGATCAACACGGAATACGATTCCATCGAAGGAACCATCAAGCTGTACAACAATCAGGTATTCATTGCCGACAATATCAAGGAAGTTATTCCTGAATTCCTGATGCTCTTAAAAGGTGTTATCGACTGTCCGGATCTGCCGCTGAATGTTTCAAGAAGCGCTCTGCAAAATGACGGATTCGTAAAGAAAATTTCAGACTACATTTCCAAAAAGGTAGCCGACAAGCTCTCCGGAATGTGCAAAACAGACAGAGAAAACTACGAAAAATACTGGGATGATATCAGCCCCTTCATCAAATTCGGCTGCCTGAAAGATGAAAAATTCTGTGACAAGATGACAGACTATATTCTGTTCAAAAATCTGGACGGAAAATATCTGACCCTGAAAGATCTGATTCCGGAAAAGGATTCTGCAGACAGCGATGTTGACATTGTCGAGAATGCAGATGAAACAGCAGAAAATGATAAGGCTTCTGACAGCGGAAACGCAGAGGAAAAAGAACCCGAAAAAACTTCTATCTTCTACGTAACCGATGAGATCCAGCAAAGCCAGTACATCAACATGTTCCGTGAGGAAGGCAAGGACGCTGTAATCCTGAAGCATAATATTGATACTCCTTTTATTTCTCATCTAGAAGCCAAGAATGAAACGATTAAGTTCCAGCGTATTGACGCGGATCTTACAGACGATTTTGTAGAATCTACAGATGAAACTTCTGTGAAGGAAACCACAGAATCCCTGACTGAAATTTTCCGCAAAGCTCTGAATAACGACACTCTGGAGATCAAAGTGGAAAAAATGAAGAACGAAAACATTTCTTCCATGATCACTCTGTCGGAACAGAGCCGCAGAATGCAGGATATGATGAAAATGTACAGTATGGGAGGCGATTTCGACGCCGGCATGTTCGGAGGACAGACTCTGGTATTAAATGCCAACAACCAGTTGGTACAGTATATTCTGAATCACAGCGATGCCGAAAATGTAAATCTGTTCTGCGAACAGCTTTACGACCTGGCCCTTATCAGCCATCAGCCGCTGTCACCTGACGCAATGACAAAATTTATTTCCAGAAGCAATGAAATTATGATGCTTCTGGCAAAATAATCAAAAAGTAAAAAGCTGTCCCGCCATCTTATCCGGATGGCAGGGCAGTTTTTCTCTTCATGTCAATCTTCTTTTTTACTACAGTTTTGAAAGCTTCTCATACAGGGGAACCAGGCAGTCGTACGCTTTGTCAAATACCGGTTTCAGTTTATCATAAACCTCCTGATTCTCCTGATTCGGCTCCACTTCTTTCTCAAATTTGAGGAATCTCCTGATCTCATCAAAATCCTCGAATACGCCTACTCCTACACCTGCAATTACAGCTGCACCAATGGCTGTGGCGGCTTCCACGCAGTCCGGCATGCGGAAACGTACATCCAGCACATCCGAAAGAATCTGGGCTACAACAGCCCCCTTTGCTCCGCCTCCTGTGAGATTCATCGTTTCAATTTTTGCTTTCTTCCTGTAAGCTTTGAGAATCAGATCCATATTCATGGCAATGCCTTCTATCACGGCACGCACATAGTCCTTCTTCTCATGTTCCGGCTTAATTCCCAGAAAAGCCGCGCTTGTATCCGGATTCCAGCGTGGACTCCGTTCTCCCAGAAGATAGGGCAGGAAAATCAGATTCTCAGCTCCTGCGGGAGATTTTTCTATCATCTGATTCAGCTCCTCATACGGCATATCATCACAAAGCGCATGCCGGATATAAGAATAGGAACTTCCAGCTGCCTGCATGGTTCCGCAGGGCATATATCTGCCAGGAATGACATGGGCAAAACAGAAAACTGTCTTATCCTCATCTATAAATGGTTCTGTGGTGGTTCCGCCAATCCAGGCTGATGTACCAAAGGTGAGATAAAACTCTCCATCTTTAATACAGGCTGCTCCTACTGCAGATACCGGTCCATCCCCGCCGCCGCAGACTACAGGTGTTCCAGCCGGAAGACCAATCTCTCCGGCCACACGTTCCCTGATATATCCTGCCACATCTGTGGACTTCTTAAGTTCCGGAAGTTTGTCCTTATCAATGTCCGCTGCCTTCAGGATCTCATCTGACCATTCCAGTTTCCGCAAATCCAACGCCTGTGTCCCGGAAGCATCCGAATAATCTGTCACAAAATTTCCGGTCGCTCTTTGAATAATATAATCCTTAGCCTGAAGCATCTTATATGTTTTCTTATAAACTTCCGGCTCGTGTTTCTTCAGCCACATCAGTTTTTCAATACTGTAGCTGGCGCTTACCCTGTGGCCCGTTATTTTGTAAATCCTGTCCCCTCCCAGTTCTTTTTCCAAATGCTTTGCTTCTTTTACCGCTCTCTGATCCGCCCAGATCATAGAATTGCGCAAAGGATATCCATGTTTATCCACCGGCAGACACCCCTGCATCTGCGCACTGAAAGACATCGCTGCCACTCTTCCGGCATCTTCCCCTTCCAATACTGCTTTTGTCGCTTCACAGACTGCATCCCACCAGTTTTCCGGATCCTGTTCTGCATAATTTCCATGAAAGAAATGAACATCATATGGCGCTGTATAACTGCGGATCAGTTTTCCCTCCGTAGTAAACAGTGTAGCCTTATCCCCTGACGTTCCAAGGTCATGTGCTATCAGAAACTGTTCCATATATACCTCCTCCTTCTGCAGAATATCATTCCGATTTCTGTCTTCCGACTTCAGTCATTTATCTGTGTTTTATCTTATCACAGAACCCGTCTGCTTTCAATCACAGCTGCCTGCAGAGCATAAAAGTGAACGCAAAGAAAAAGGCAAAAAACCTGAATTCTCAAGTTCTTTGCCTCTCGTAATGCGGAAGATGGGACTTGAACCCACACGACACGAATGTCACAAGATCCTTAGTCTTGCTCGTCTGCCAGTTCCGACACTTCCGCATCTCTTCTGTTGTGCGCTTCATCAGCGCGCTCATATATAGTAGCATTACAGCGTCCAAAAGTCAAGTGTTTTTTTCAAAAAAAGTTTTGAAAAACATTCAAAAAAGTGTTGACATTTTATCTGAAATTCGATAGAATACTATTTGTTCGCAGGAGTGGCGGAATGGCAGACGCGCAGGCTTCAGGTGCCTGTAGTCGCAAGGCTGTGTGGGTTCAAGTCCCA
>CALWGE010000010.1 GCA_944378225.1 uncultured Merdimonas sp. | reverse complement strand
TCCCTCAATTCCTCCCGGGTAAGAGACTTGATATCTTTTTCTTCCATAACGATTTATTGTCCGTTTTTTCTTCTAAATTTAGCAATAAAAAAGCCATCGCATGCATGTATTCCCGGCAAAAGCTGCAGAAATCCCTGCTTCATGGTATCCTCAGGCTGTTCTCCGGCAAAGGATTCCGGAAAATGTTCTTCCAGTTCCCCGGGCAGACATCCCTGAAGAGAAACGGGCTCATAAGGAAAATTCTCCAGAAACCAGGATACATTTTCTTCATTTTCAGCCCTGCTGACAGTACAGGTACTGTACACCAGAATTCCCCCCGGCTTTACACATGCCTGAGCGACGCTCAGTATCTTTTTCTGAAGCGCTGCCAGCTCGTTCTGCTGCTCCCGGCTCATCCGGTATTTCAGATCTGTCTTTTTCCCCATAACTCCCAGTCCTGAACAGGGCAGATCTGCAATCAGTACATCCGCCTTCCCTTCAGAATCCGGATCCGGCACAGAGGCATCTCTCACTGATATTCGGATATTTCCCATTCCCAGACGTTCTGCATTTTCACGAATCATGGCCGCTTTATATTCTGTCAGATCTCTGGCGTCCACAATTCCTTCGACCCCGGTTTTTTCTGCCAGAAACAGACTTTTCCCTCCGGGAGCAGCACAGATATCCATGCAGTAATCTCCCGGTCTTACTCCTGCCGCTTCTACGGCCAGCATAGAACTTACATCCTGCACCTGAAACAGTCCTTCCCGAAATTCCGGTAAACCTCCCAGATAATCGTAATTCTCTATTGCAAGGGCACAGTCCAGATAAGGCGCCCGTTTCACCGAGACGCCCCTCTTTTCAAGCTGCTCTTTCAGTTCTTCCGGAGCAATCCTGTTCTGATTCACACGAATAACTGTGGATCTTTCTTCATAGCAGGATGCCAGCATCTTCTCCGCCGTTTCCTGACCATATGCTTTCATCCAGTCTTCCACAATCCATTCCGGCATGGAATACCGGACTGACAGATACCGCAGAGGTTCCTTTTCTGGAGGGAAAGTCATCTCCGGAAGTTTTCTTGCAATATTCCGCAGAACCCCGTTAACAAAGCCCTTCAGCTGACGGAATCCCTTTTTCTGAGCCAGTTTTACGGCCTCGTTACAGACTGCCGAATCAGGAACACTGTCCATAAACTGCAGCTGATAAACAGACATGCGCAGAATCTCACGAATCACAGGTTTTTGTTTCTTTACTTTTACACTTGAGAACTGATCTATCACATAGTCAATCCAAATCTTTCGTTCCAGTGTTCCTTCCACAAGCCGGGTCAGAAAAGAGCGCTCCTGTTTTTCCAGATACTGATATTTTTCCAACACATTCCGTAAAGCAATATGGCTGTACTCATCTCCTGCTTCGATTTCCAGCAGTACGCCAAGCGCCAGCTCCCGGATATCCGTTCCCTTAGTCACGATCTCTTCCTCCAAACAGAATCAACAGCCGAAGGAGAGACAGGATGGAAGCTGCCGCTGCTGCCACATATGTCATGGCTGCCGCATTTAATACTTTTCTTGTCTGGACAACTTCGTCTCCATAGAGAATGCCCTGATTTCCCAGCATCTGCACTGCCCGATTTGATGCATCAAATTCTACCGGCAGCGTAACCAGCTGGAACAGAACACCCAGTGAGAACAGAAGAATTCCAAGATTAATCAGAAAGCTGCTGCTTCCGAAAATCAGACCAATGATAATAATGGGCCAGGCTGCCATAGTTCCGAAATTTGCCACCGGCACCAGTGAATTTCGAATACGCAAAGGCGCATAATCCTTTTGATCCTGAACGGCATGACCGCACTCATGAGCCGCCACACCAATGGCAGCCACAGAAGCAGAACCATAGACAGCGTCAGAAAGACGCAGAACCCTGCTTCTGGGATCGTAATGGTCCGTCAGATTTCCTGCCACATGCTCTATTCGCACATCATAGATTCCTGCCGAATGCAGAATCCTCTCTGCAGCCTGGGCTCCCGTCATTCCGGACATACTGCGTACACGACTGTATTTTGCATAAGTAGTTTTTACTTTTGCAGACGCCCAGAGGGAAATAATCACACCAATCAGAACAAGAATATAGGTAGGATCAAACATGGGGTAATAATAATAACCGTATGGCATACTTATCAGCTCCTTCGTTTTTGTGTGAGAACATTTTTTGTTCTCCGTATTGTTATTGTGTTCCGTTTATCCCAGCTTCATGCCAGCTTCCAGATGATATCCGCGCAGGAATGACGCAGCATCCATTCGCTTCTTTCCCTGAAGCTGAAGCTCCGTAATTGTCAGATCCCCCTCACCGCAGCATACAGAAAAATTCTGTTTTGTCACTTCCGTAATTTCTCCCGGTACTGCATCCGGATTTTTTCTTTCACATACATCTGCCGACCATATTTTCAAGGTTTTATCTCCAAGCCTCGTGTATGCGCTGGGCCATGGATTCAGTCCCCGAATCAGACGCTCAAGTACAACAGCGCTTCTGGAAAAATCCAGCTCGCCCATCTCCTTGGTAAGCATACAGGCATATTCTGTGGGAGACTCCCCCTGTTTTTCAGCCTGCAGCTCGCCCTTTTCCAGCTTTTCCAGAGCTTCCACACAAAGAGAGGCTCCCAGAGCAGACAGTTTGTCAAAGAGGCTTCCGCTTGTCTCTTTTTCATCCAGTACAACAGAACCTTTCAACAGCATATCCCCTGTATCCAGTCCTTCATCCATCTGCATGATAGTCACGCCGCTTTCCTTCTCGCCGTCAATAACCGCCCACTGAATGGGGGCTGCTCCCCGGTATTTCGGAAGGAGCGATCCATGCACATTAATGCATCCGTATTTTTTCATATGAAGTATGGACGGAGGTACAATCTGACCAAAGGCAATCACAACAATTGCATCCGCAGGCGTATCTTCCAGTACCTTCACAGTCTCCGGATCCCGCAGTTTTTTGGGTTGAAATACATTCAGCCCATGCTTCATCGCCGCTTCCTTCACCGGAGTAGGCATCATTTCATGGCCACGTCCTTTTGGTTTGTCCGGCTGTGATACCACCAGGGTAATCTCATGTCCGGCCTCAACCAGAGCTTCCAGTGTTCCCACGGAAAAGTCAGGGGTTCCCATAAAAATAAGTTTCATGCTCTCACTCCTCGTCTTCATCTCCGGCAAACTCTGTCTCATAAAGTTCGCCTTCTACCTTATCCACATACATTACCCCGTCCAGATGATCCAGTTCATGGCAGATGGCCCGGGCCAGGAGTCCTTCTCCTTCTATCTCGTAACGCTCCATCTTTTCATTCCACGCTTCTGCCTTCACGTAATTAGGGCGTGTTACCATGCCGGCCTTTCCCGGAACACTTAAGCAGCCCTCACTCCCGGTCTGCTCTCCTCCCGTTTCCAGGATTCTCGGATTAATCATGGTATAGGGTTCGCCCCCCACATCGATCACAACAATTCTCTTCAGAATTCCCACCTGCGGAGCCGCCAGCCCCACACCCTGAGCTTCATACATTGTATCATACATATCCTGAATCAGCTCAATCAGGCGAGGTGTCATCTCTTTTACCTCGCGGCAGTTTTTTCGGAGAATATCATCTCCCAGTTCTCTGATATTTCTGATAGCCATAGTCTATTTCCTCCCATATCATTATCAGAATGGATTTACAGGATCCATGTCAAATTGTATATTCAAAGCTGAAAGTTTCTCCTCCCGGATAAGCTCCCGCTCCATATATTCTCTCAGGGACAGCAGTGCTGATAAATCTGCTGATTTCAGATACAACACTTTCCGATACATATCCTTCAGTTTTGCAAGTCCCGCATCTGCAGGGCCGATAATCTGGATATTCTGCCCGCTTCCCCGTTCCTTTACCGCCATGTCAACTTCCTTTTTCAGAAGCGCCGCTCCCCTGTCCAGCTCTTCCTCGCTCTCTGACATCAGATAAAGCGCCATCAGATGAGCAGCCGGCGGATAATGCATCAGACGCCTGTACGCCATTTCCTGCTGAAAAAATTCCCCGTAATCCTGAGAAGCAGCAGCACGCACACTGTAATGCTCCGGGCTGTATGTCTGTATAACAGCGATGCCTTTCTCTGAACCGCGGCCGGCCCTCCCGGCAGCCTGAGTCAGAAGCTGAAAAGTCCTCTCTGAAGCCCGGTAATCTCCGGCATAGAGAGACAAATCCGCTGCCAGAATTCCCACCAGCGTCACATCGGGAAAATCATGGCCTTTCACAATCATCTGCGTCCCCACCAGGATATCAGCCTCATGGCGGGCAAATGTTTCCAGAATCTTTTCATGGCCGCCCTTCTGCTTCGTCGTATCAAAATCCATGCGCAGTACCCGTGCTCCGGGGAACTCCTTCTGTGCCATTTCTGCCACCTGCTGTGTTCCCGCACGGAAGGCTCCAATATAAACAGATCCGCAGGACGGACATTTTTTTACCGTCGGCTGCCGGTATCCGCAGTAATGACAGATCATACGTCCTCCGCTATGGACGGACAGAGCCACATCACAATGTGGACATTTTATCACATGTCCGCATGCTCTGCAAGAAACAAAGCCCGCATAGCCCCGACGGTTCAGAAAGAGCATAATCTGCTGCTTCTTCGCGAGCCGCTCCTTCATCAATTCTCTGAGCCGTGCGCTGAAAATCGAACGGTTCCCCATTCGAAGCTCTTCCCGCAGATCCACGATTTCCGTATCCGGAAGTTCACGTCCCGGAACGCGCATCGGCAGTTCATACAGCTGATATTCCCCATTTCTGGCTTTTTCGTAGGAATCCACGGAAGGTGTTGCAGAGCCGAGCACTACAAACGCTTCGCTCATACGCGCACGCTCAACAGCCGTCTCCCTCGCATGATACCTGGGAACTGTTTCGCTCTTATAGCTCGCCTCATGTTCCTCGTCAATAATAATGATGCCAAGATGTTCGAAAGGTGTAAACAGAGCTGATCTCGGACCTATCATGACCCGGACCTGACCTTTTCTGGCTCTTTCGAACTGATCGTAGCGTTCTCCGGCAGACAGCCGGGAATGCATAATCGATACCAGAGAGCCAAAACGCCGGTAAAACCGCAGAACAGTCTGAAAAGTCAGGGCAATCTCCGGAATCAGTACAATTGCCTGCTTTCCCTGAGCAAGAACTGCGGCAATCAGTTCCATATAAATCTCTGTCTTTCCGCTTCCGGTAACCCCATGAATTAATGCAGGCCTTCTGTCGCCCCGTGCAGTCCGGGAAAGAATATCGTCCACTGCTGCTCTCTGTGCTTCATAAAGTGTTATCTGATTCTGTTCCTTTTCGCACAGATTTACGGGATTGCGCCACACGGTGTCTGTTTCCACCCGCAGCAGTCCGGCTTCCTCCAGGCTTTTTACTGTCTGAGCTGTAATTCCCAGTTCTTTCTGTGCCCTGGTATAATCCAGACCTTCTCCCTCTCTGTCTGCCTCCAGAAGGGCATTCAGCAGACGAAACCTCGCTTTCTGATTCTTCCTCTTCAGCATTTCCCCGTATTCGCCTGCTTCTTCCTGAGAAACAGCCAGTACAAGGCGGCGGCGTACACGCTCCTGCACGCTGCGCCGGACAGGAAGCACGGTTTTCAGAGCCTGATTCATGGTAGAACCATACACACGACGCATCCAGGATGCCAGAGCAATCAGCTGGCCTTCCAGCGCGATTCCCTTTTCCGCAATGTCCAGGATCTCCTTCATCCGTCCCGGTTCCCACTGGCATTCGTCTGTCAGCTCCACCACATAGGCCGTCAGTCTGCGGCTGCCGTTTCCAAAAGGAACGACTACCTGCATCCCCACTTCCAGAGAAGTTTCCAGCTTCTCCGGCACACGATACTGAAAAGTTCGATCCAGTTTTTCCAGGGAAATATCAACGATTACATTGGCGTATTTCACTTCTGTTCAAGCTCCTCCAGAACTTCCCGAATCAGTACCCGCTCATCCATCGGGTATTTGACGCCTTTGATTTCCTGATAATCCTCGTGCCCTTTTCCGGCCAGTACAATCACATCTCCCGGCTGTCCATGTTCTATTACGTAACGGATCGCCTCCTTGCGATCGATAATCTCCACATATTTTCCGTCTGTCTTTTCGATTCCTGTCCGGATATCATCAATGATTGCCTGAGGCTCCTCGTAACGCGGATTGTCTGAAGTAATCACTGTCAGATCCGCCAGACGCCCTGAAACCTCGCCCATTTCAAACCGGCGAAGCCGCGAACGGTTGCCTCCGCAGCCAAACAGGCACACCAGCCGCCTGGGATGATACTCTTTCAAAGTAGTCAGAAGGCTCTCCAGACTCATGGCATTGTGCGCATAATCAATGAGCAGTGTAAAGTCGTCAGACACTTTCACTTTCTCAATACGCCCCTTTGTCTGGGCTGCTTCCAGCGCCGCCAGTACATCCTCTTTTGCGATCTCAAAATGCCAGCATACTGCGATGGCCACCAGAGAATTGTAGACGCTGAAACGGCCTGGCATATCAATCTCCGCGTCCATATTAACAAGTCCCGACACATGGTAGTCCACTCCCAGAAATCCCGGACGGTTCACCAGTTTTACATCAGACGCGCGCAGATCCGCCTGTTCCGAAAATCCATAGGTCTCTACATCACAGGTATGTCCTTCCAGGATCTGTGCACAATGACTGTCGTCCAGATTCACGATTCCCGTCCGGCACTGGCGGAACAGGCGGCTCTTACATTCCAGATATTCTTCAAAACTGTCATGTTCATTGGGACCGATATGATCCGGGGCCAGATTTGTAAAGATTCCGATATCAAAAAGGATTCCTGCCGTCCGGTGAAGCTTCAGTCCCTGGGAAGAAACCTCCATGACCGCCACCTGACAGCCTGCTTCCACCATAGCTGCAAAATACTGCTGTATGGCATAGGATTCCGGTGTCGTATTGCTGGCGGGAATATGCCTGTCTCCAATGATAGTCTCAATGGTTCCGATAAGTCCGGTACGTATTCCGGCATGTTCCAGAATAGAACGAATCAGAAATGTCGTGGTGGTTTTTCCCTTTGTTCCCGTGATTCCGATAGTCTTCAGCTTTCTGGCCGGATATCCAAAATAAGCGGCTGAAATCAATGCCAGAGCATACCGCGTATCTTTCACCAGAACCACACAGATATCCGCCGGCACATCTACCGGCCGTTCTGCCACAATGACTACAGCACCGTTGGCCGCAGCGTCCGCGGCCATATCATGGCTGTCAAACACTGCGCCTTTAATGCATACAAACATGCATTCTTTGGAAACCATCTTGGTATTATAAATCAGTTCATTTACATTTACGTCAACACTGCCGCTTATAACCTCATACTTCAGGTCCTTCAGCAGTTCTCTTGCTGCTCTCATTCCTATTATTCTCCAATCAAAATATCATATGCTGTCCGGAAACTCTTTCCCGGCTCCAGGCTCTGCACGTCAAATTTATCTTTCAGTTCGCCGGCAAATCCCACATTATCACATCTTCCTATCCAGGGTTCCAGACAGATAAACGGCGCCTCTCCGCCTGCAGGTGCCCAGATACCCACGCTCAATGCGTCCGGGCAGAGCATGGTCACCAGATTTGTACCGTCTGTATTCGCAAGGCTCACCTTTTTCACCTGTCCATGGTCAAAGATCAGCGCATCCTTATCAAAAGTATGTCTATCCACATAATATGCGCCTTTCTCCAGCGTCAGAATCTCCGGATGTTCTGCATCCACAGCCGCAGCTTCCAGATCAATCGATACTCTCTCCAGACTGTCCTGCCCGTCAAAAATCAGACGGCATCCTTCCTGTTTTGTCACACAGAAACCCGGATGACCGCCGATGGAAAAATACATCTGCTTTTCACCCGGATTTTCCACTGTCCATTCTACAGTAACACGATTTCCTTCTATTCTATGTGTAATCTCCAGAACAAAATCAAAAGGATATACTTTCCGGCTTTCCTCATCAGCTTTCAGTCTGTGCGTCACATAACTTTCTCCTTCTCCCACACACTCAAATTTTCTGTCTCTGGCAAAACCGTGCTGCCCCATGGGATACTGCTTTCCTTCATATGTATAATATCCGCCGTTTACTTTTCCAACAAACGGAAAGAGTACCGGCGCATGACGCGCCCAAAATGCCGGATCTGCAGTCCACAGTGCCTCCCTGCCTCTGCTCTTATCATAAATACTGCAGAGCTCCGCCCCGTCATCGTTCACCTGAATTCTCAGTTTTTCATTTTCCAACACTCTTATCTGTTCCATCTTTCTTCCTCCTCCCGGCGTCTTTCCTTTTCCAGACAGGCTTTATCGCCTTGCTTTTCCCTTCTGTCTTTCAGGCTTCATATGCCGTCTGTTAGCTGAAGGTATTATACCATGTCCCGTTGTTTTTTTCCAATCCTAACGGTTGATTTTCGATTCTCTTAAGGTTTTTTTAAGTTTTACGCTCTTTTTTTATGGTTAATTTAGAAAATGGACATACTTTGAACACATTTGGACATTATAATAAAGCACAGATAGTTGATAAGACATCACTATCTCCCCCCTCATAAGAAAAGGAAAGCCGTCCGGGAGACCGGACGGTTTTTCTTTTCTTCTTGATTTCTCTGCCAGGTATGCTATAATAAATTCATTAAAAATCTCTCACGCAGAGAAATTATGCAGATATAGTTCATCGGTAGAACGCTAGCTTCCCAAGCTGGAGAGGCGGGTTCGATTCCCGTTATCTGCTTTGAATCTATCAGGAGTGTCGCAAAATCATCAAAATAGATGGTTGAGCGGCACTTCCTCTCGTTATAGCAAAAAAATCCCTGGAATGCCTAACTCTGAATCTGATACTTTCCTGAAGAATTATAGCATAAGTTGTCGAAATATCCACACTTTCCAAGCATGAAAATATAACAGAAAGTTCCGCGTAGTAGTCACTCCTCACTAAAATGAATCTTCCATAATTTTTCTACATCACTATAATTCGCATGACCATTTTTAGGAGTATTTGTGTCTCCAACACGAGTATAAATTTGATGATCATTAATTCCCTTATATCTCTTTGTCAAGTAAAATGGAACATTCTTTGACCTTTTACATTTAATTACGACGATTTTCTTATATGTATAAAACAATTCAAACACAGAAATCTCCGGCACCTTATCACCTGCAAAACTTAGTGTTTTGAGAAAATCAAAAATATTATTTGATTTTATACTATCATCTACTCCAACTACCGAATAGTCATCTGCAACTCCTAGTATCAGATATGCGTCCTTATTTTCAACATTATTTGAAAGACATAAAATATCGTGAAGTAAGCTCTCTTTATCCTGATGTGGTATCTGCTTAAAGTCATAAAAATAATCTTCTTTTCGTGCTCGGATTAAGTCAACAATTTCCGAATTCAATGGATCTATTACTAATTCGTTGCATTTAAGTCCCTCTACAATTTCTTTTAATTTTTCTTTTTCTCCATCATCAGGTTTTCCATTTACGACAGAATTCTTCATTTTATTTGAATCGTAAATTGTTACAATGGCTCCGCTGTTATTGAATTTTAACTGCCAGTTTATACCGTTGTTTTCTCTTTGAATGCAGTCACTGATTTCATACCCAATATTATGTAAACCCTTTTTAATATTCTCAATATCAACACTAATTTTTGCCATAGTTTTTCTCCTTTTGTGATTAAATGATAATTTAACGGCTTAATTCTTCAACTCTGCTTTGGACTTTTTCTCGTAGGGACTGCCCCTGTACGCAAATCCATAAAGAGAATTTCCCGCTCTCTGTCACAGTAACACTTGAGCTGTCCGTTCTACTCCACAACACGGGCCTTTTTGTTTTTTTCAGTATCCAAATGTCATTCTTTTTATCGTCGGTGTTGATACGGTTGATCGCGTCCGGCAGGGAAGCAAGCTTTGTTGTGTCGATATGCAGACGAGAATAATAGTTGTCCGGCAGAACGCCTTTCAGCGCCGGATTGTTTTTTCTCAATCGTATAAAGAGCAGTATCTATTTTCAGGGCAATATCGTCCTGCTTGGCCTTTTCCATAAGATAGGACCAGCGGCTTTCCTCCGGCAGGTAGAAAACATTGTCCTTCGTGTAGAATGCCACCGTGTCCATAAATTTTTCGCCGTACTGCTTTGCAATCATTTTCTTCTGCACGTCAAATATATCACCGGCGAATTTCAGAAAAAACAGGCTCAGGACAACATACTTATACTCCGCAGGCTCTACCGAACCACGAAACTTATCCGCATTTTTCCAGAGTGCTTCCTCCATAGATACTTCTTTTTTCGGTTTTGCTGTCCGTACCATTGTTATTCCTTCGTTGTCTTATCCGTTTGCTCCGGAATGTTCTCCATAATATCATTCATTGTACAATCAAGAGCAATGCAAATTTTTGCCAGCACCTCAGTAGTGACATTGTCACCACGGTTCAATTTTCCAATGGTGTAATGACTGATGCCCGCCGCCTGTTCCAGATCTTTTTTCTTCATATCTTTATCTATCAGCAGTTTCCATAGCCTTTTATAACCGATTGCCATAACATATAATCTCCCGATAAACGACAAAATCCATAATGTTATGTTTTATTATAGTAATTTTCGGTAAATTATTCAACCGATATGTATAGGTTCGCTGCATTTTGGGAAATGGATTATATTTTTAATATCGAAAGTATGCCCGTCAAAACCGGCGGGCTATTCTTTTTGCTTTTTCAGTTTTTTCCCATTATAAAAAGCTGTACGAAGATAACGCAACCGGAAAAGATGATGGACGAGTGTGGTTTATGCAGCTATTTCACAAGTATGAGGTTGAGCGTATGGAACTGAAAAGCAGGATTTCCAAACTTCGTGAGAAACTCAATTCTATTGATACCATGCAGCAGAACAAGAAGCAATTTATTCGGACAGTAAGACAGTTTATGGAGATGGAAACGCTGACTGCACCTATGCTGCGGGAACTGTTCGATAAAATCACGGTCTATGAAATGGAAGGAACAGGCAAAAACAGAAGCCAGCGGTTCGTGATTCACTACAAGTTTATCGGGATCATAGAGCTTCCGGAACGCGGAGAAAACTACAAACCGGATGCCTGAAAGGGCGTTGCGGTCAAGTATATCACCAAGTCCGCATAGAGCAAAGGAGCAGGCGTGACACCTGCTCCATACATATTGAGAAAACCGATTGATACAAAAAAATCAAGTGTTCATAACTGAAATCCGTTATGAACACTCGATGTGATGCGGATAACAGGACTCGAACCTGCACGGTCTCCCACTGGAACCTAAATCCAGCGCGTCTGCCAATTCCGCCATATCCGCAAATTTCATTTTTTATCTGCGTTTTCCCCGAAATCAAACAGGAAAAAACAACAAAAACAATACCAACATCATAATTAACACGAACAGCAAAAGAAGTACAGCAGATAATTTCTTACTGTCCTTTTCTGATTTATACCAGTTCCCATTTTCAGATGATGTATTATAAACACCCAATGCAGCAAGAGTTTTTCTCTGTTCCCGGTATTTTCTGTAATATACTGCCAACGGATCTGCCTGTTCCAGAATACTTTGATAAAAATCCTCAATCCACTGAGCATCCCCAGCAGAACACATATTTTCTTCGTCTGCGTCATTTTCATGAGCAATCTGATTGCGAATATGACGATATCTCTTTAATCTCCGATAGTCCTCTTCCCAACCCGAAACATAAAAACCTGCATTTTTTATCTCTTCCATATCCAGTATATAACCGGTAACGCCTAATCCATTCATATCTCTGCATAAATTATCCAGGTGTTTGTAAGACCGCATAAATCCCATAGGCTCCTCCTATGTACATGCTTCATTTTACATCAGCCATACCGTACCGTCAAGAAAAATCCTTTTCAAACCTGTACACCTCTTTTTCTGTCGCAGTATAATTTTTATCAGTTTGGTACATGCTTTTTATATGATGAAAAACAAATTTATTCTCTGCGGTCTGACCGGCTGGTGTCTGGAGATTTTCTGGACCGGCTTTCTCTCATTCCGACGCCGGCAGATGAAACTGGAGGGGCGCTCTTCCATCTGGATGTTTCCTATTTATGGAATGGCCGCCTTTTTATCCCCGATTTCCCACGTTATGAAAGGAACTGCCTTCTGGAAACGGGGACTGGTCTATACGTGCTTCATCTTTCTTGCAGAATTCGTTACCGGAAGTCTGCTGAAAGAGCATAATATGTGCCCCTGGGATTACAGCCGGTCACGTTTTAACGTCCGCGGTGTGATACGGCTGGACTATGCCCCCTTATGGTTTCTGACAGGCCTGTTATATGAAAAGCTGCTTCAGCGCGGTTCTCTTCGCAGATGCAATGAAAACTTTATATCTTCTTAAGATTTTAGACACAAAACTTTTAACTTTTTTCCGCCGTTTTCTGTTATACTGATGTTGGCAGTTGTGGCGTCGTGTACGGAGTCTGAAAGACTCCTTTCATAAGCAGACTGCATGGAACCAGACACTGCGGCATCCGTAATCGTTTTCCCGGGTGCCTGAAAGATAAAAACGGGGGATTGCAATGACCGAAGCAAAAATCTTAGTAGTTGACGACGAAAAAGAAATCGCCGATCTGATTGAACTATATCTTACCAACGAATCCTATGAAGTACACAAATTTTACAACGGAACCGATGCTCTGGACTGGCTCGGACAGGAGACTCCGGATCTGGCTGTACTGGATGTGATGCTGCCGGATATGAGCGGTTTTACTATCTGCCAGAAAATCCGGGAAAATCAGAACTTTCCGATCATCATGCTCACAGCCAAGGATGAGGAGATCGATAAAATCACCGGACTCACCCTGGGGGCAGATGACTACATGACCAAACCTTTCCGACCACTGGAACTCATCGCCCGGGTCAAGGCACAGCTGCGCCGTTTTACCAAATATAATACTGCCGCCAAAGAAGAGGATCAGGACTGCATTACAATTTCAGGGCTTGTTATAAACAAGCGGGATCACACCTGTACGCTGGATGAAAAGCCACTGTCTCTGACTCCCACGGAATTTTCCATTCTCTGGAGTCTCTGTAAAAACCGCGGAGAAGTTGTAAGCTCTGACCGTCTGTTCTATGACGTCTGGGGAGAAAAATACTATAGCAGCAACAACAACACCATTATGGTGCACATCCGCCATCTGCGGGAAAAAATGCATGATTCCAGTGAAAAGCCCAGATATATTAAAACTGTATGGGGAGTAGGATACAAAATTGAATGAGAATAACGAAAAAAACATAAGACGAAAAAGCAGCTATGTGCTGTTTGAAAGAAAAATGACACGGAAAATGCTGTCTCTGGTTCTGATCTCTATCGGAGCCATTTTTCTGCTTCGTGAACTGATCCGCGGACGCTTCGGAGACGCAGTGGTAGCTTTTCTGACAGGAGTTTTTCATCTGGATTATTCGGATGCTCTTTATATTTATGAAGCTACCTTCCGCGACCATCTGGACAATATCATTGCCGGGGCAATTATCATTTCTCTGATTATTGTGTTCCGCTTTTCCCTGCGCTGGGTCAGGGAATATTTTGATGAAATTTCAGCAGGCTGCGACGCCCTTCTGGATGAAAAAACAGAGCTCATTACGCTTTCTCCGGAAATGGGATTTCTGGAGCTGAAGCTGAATGAATCCAAAACCATTCTGGAAAAAAGAGAGCGGGAAGCACGGGAAGCAGAACAGCGGAAAAATGATCTGGTAGTTTATCTGGCTCACGATATCCGTACGCCTCTTACCTCAGTCATCGGTTATCTGGAACTTATGAAAGAGGCCCCGGATCTTCCTCTGGAGCAGCGGGCCAAATACCTTTCCATCACACTGGACAAGGCTTATCGTCTGGAGCAGCTCATCAATGAATTTTTTGAAATCACCCGTTTCAATCTGCAAAGCATACCTCTGAACCGGGAAAATATCCATCTCTCGTATATGCTGATGCAGATGGCGGAAGAATTTTATCCGATTCTGACACCCGGCGGAAAATCTGTCCACCTGGATGTACCGGAGGACCTGATTTTATACGGCGATCCCGACAAGCTGGCCCGTGTATTCAATAATATTCTGAAAAACGCCGCCGCTTACAGCTATCCCAACACAGTAATAGAAATTCACGCGCAGCAGGAACAGAAAACTGTCTGCATTACTTTTACCAACCAGGGACCGCAGATTCCTCCGGAACAGCTGAACGCTATTTTTGAAAAATTTTATCGTCTGGATTCAGCGCGTTCTTCTGCTACGGGAGGTGCAGGACTTGGACTTGCCATAGCAAAAGAAATTGTCACAGCGCATCAGGGAACCATCTCCGCTTCAAGCGGTGAAGAAGGAACCGTATTTACAATCTGTCTTCCTGCAGTTTCGAAATAACTAAACACTTCGCAAGTTTTTCTTAAGCCTCTCATCACGAAATCTACAGACATCATTTCTTTTTCCCCGTTACAATAAAACGGACGGGTAAAAAGGCCGGACAGCCGGCGCGGGTTTCCCGCTGCGGCCGCCGGCCTTTTTTCACGAACATACACCAGTACACTTGAAATGACAGAATTGTCACAGAATAGTCACTGTTCTGTCACTGACCCATCTTATACTGTAACTGTTAGAAAGGAATGAAATTATGATGAGTACAAACACAGCAAAAGATAAAACTGCCGTTGCGATTCTTTTCGGCGGCTGCTCAACAGAATATGAAGTATCTCTTCAGTCTGCCTATTCTGTAATTACACATTTGAATCAGGAAAAGTATGAAATACATCTTGTAGGAATCACCAGAGAAGGAACCTGGCTCAGCTATGAAGGCGATATTGACAGAATTCCCGAAGATACCTGGGCTTCCGCTGACTGTCTTCCGGCCATGCTTTCTCCTAACCGCACGGATCACGGACTTCTGATTCTGCGCACAGGCGGCGTGGAACTTGTTCGTCTGGACGCCGTATTTCCGGTACTGCACGGCAAGAACGGTGAAGATGGAACAATACAGGGACTGTGCGAGCTTGCCGGTCTGCCTGTGGCAGGCTGCGGCATGGAAGCTTCCGTTCTCGGAATGGACAAGCATCTGGCACATACATTGGTAAACCTGGATGGCATTGAAGTTCCAAAATCCGTACTTTTCCGTCGAATGCCCACAGAAGCTGAAGAATTTTCCATGACAGAGCATCTGCGTTATCCATTGTTTGTCAAACCTGTAAAGGCCGGTTCATCCTTTGGCATCACCCGGATCGAGACCCCCGCAGAACTGGACAAAGCCATCAGTCAGGCTTTTGTACATGATGATTCGGTACTGGTTGAAGAAGCTGTCCCCGGATTTGAAGCGGGCTGCGCAATTCTCGGAAACGGAAACCTTATCATCGGAGAAGTAGATGAAATAGAACTTTCTTCCGGATTTTTTGACTATACGGAAAAGTACACCCTCAAAACATCCCGCATTCACTGTCCGGCCCGTATCGATGCTGAGACAGCAGAACGTATCAGGGAAACAGCTGCCCGTATTTACCGCATTCTGTCCTGTAAAGGATTTGCCCGGGTGGACATGTTTCTGACTCCGGACAAGAGGATTGTTTTCAACGAAGTAAACACAATTCCCGGCTTCACCACACACAGCCGTTACCCAAGCATGCTGAAAGGCATCGGCATGACTTTTGAAGAAATTGTGGATGCCCTGATCCGTCTGGCGGTGGAGCCATGAAGACGATCACTCTGACACAGGCTGCCCTGAACCGGGGCAGTCTGCTCCTCGTAAATGCCCGTCATCCTCTTCCTGAGTGTGTGGCTCCGGAAAGACTGACCCCCTTCCTGGACTCCGGAATTCTTCTGGAACGACGGACTGCTCTTGTGCTGGAAAATCTCTTTAAAGCTCTGGGATGCGCCTCCTCCCTGCTTCCGGTCAGCGGCTACCGGACGCTCACAGAGCAGAAACAGATCTACGCTTCTTCTCTGGCAGAAAACGGAGCGGATTTTACAGGAAAATATGTAGCGCTGCCTGACTGCAGCGAACATCAGACAGGGCTTGCCATAGATCTGTCCCTCAATCAGCAGCCTGTAGACTTTATCCGCCCCTTTTTCCCACGTGATGGTATCTGCGAACAGTTTCGGGAAAAAATGATTTCCTATGGGTTTGTAGAACGATATCCGGAAGACAGAGAGGGTATCACCGGAATTGCAGCAGAGCCCTGGCATTTCCGCTATGTAGGAACTCCCCACGCTGCAATCATGAAGCTGCACAACCTCTGTCTTGAGGAATACATAGATTATCTGAGTCTGTTCCCATCCGTAGGAAAACACCTTGAAATCAGCATTCTGAATAAAAGTTTTGAAATATTTTATCAGAAAACAGATCCGCAGGACGGCTCTGTTACTCTGACGCTGCCATCCAGCCTTCCCTTCCAGGTTTCGGGCACCAACACAGGAGGCTGCATTGTCACACTCTGGAAATAACGTGGAAAGGAGAAAAATCTGGTATGACGATACAGAAAAAGACGGGTGCTGCAGTTCCGGGGCAGGCAGCAGCCCGAAAACATATCTATCCAGGTATAAACTGTTTTAAGCTGCTGGCTGCCCTCTTTGTCATCATGATTCATACATCACCTCTGACTTCCCTGAACCCGGAAGCGGACTTCGTTCTGACCCGGATCCTTGCCCGCACTGCCGTACCCTTCTTCTTTATGGTAACCGGTTTTTTTGTACTGCCAAAAGCACTGGCTGACACACACCGCGGTCTGCTCTATCTGAAACGTATCGGCCTCATTTATCTTGTATCCATAGTCCTGTATCTTCCTGTAAATCTCTATGCCGGACAGTTTCGGGATGCCGGCCCCGGAAAGGTTCTGAAAATGATTTTTATGGACGGAACCTTTTATCACCTCTGGTATCTGCCTGCTCTGCTGCTGGGTTTCGCCATCGTATGGACAGGACTCAGATACCTGCCTGTGAAAGCCGTCTGCATTCTTTCTCTTCTTCTGTATATGATGGGTCTGCCCGGAGACAGCTATTATGGCTTCCTGAAAGATGGTTCTTTTATTCAAAAACTGTATCAGGGGATTTTTCACATTTCCAGCTATACACGAAACGGCCTGTTTTTCACACCGGTTTTCCTGATGCTGGGTTATGTGATTTTCCTGCAGTATCAGGCCTTAGGGAAGGCAGAAAAACCCGAAAGAACCATCTCTCTTCCCGGGCAATATCCCCCATGCTTTTCTCTTAAACTGGCAGGCTTTGCTATCTGTTCTGCCCTGTTTCTGACAGAAGGCATTACATTGAAAATTCTGGATGTTCCGAGACATGACAGCATGTATCTGACACTCGTCCCGCTGATGTATTTTCTGTTCTGCATTCTGCTGGATGTTCAGGGTCCGGATCCAATGAAACGGCTCCCGGCAGATCTTCCGCTTTTTATCTATCTGCTGCATCCGCTCTTCCTGATTCTGGTCCGGGGATTCGCCGGAGTAACCAGCCTTGACCTGTTTGTCGAAAACAGTCTTCTGCACTTTCTGGCAGTGGCGGTTTCTTCCTTTGCAGGTGCCTGGCTGCTGGCTGTACTGTTGGATTTTATCCGCAGAAAGCGGATAAACATAACCTCATAAATACAATGAACAGGAGGAAATTTTATGATCACAAAAATCAGTTCCGATGCCATGATCGTCCGGCTTATGCCGGAACGACGGGCCTGGAAAGAACTGAACTATGAAAATCTGAAATGGAATGTGGAACATCTCTCATCTCTTCTGCCCGAAAACTGTACTTTTATGGCAGTGGTAAAGGCTGACGCCTACGGTCATGGCGCAGTACCTGTAGCCTCCTGGCTGAACCGGATCGGTATACGTGCCTTCGCTGTGGCTACCGTGCAGGAAGGTACAGAGCTGCGTCAGGCCGGAATTCAGGGCGAAATTCTGGTTCTGGGCTATACGCCTCCCCAGGAAGCATATCTTCTGACTGCCAATGATCTGATACAGACAGCAGTTGACTGCGCTCATGCAAGAGCTCTGAATGCTTCTGCTCCCTACCCCGTCAAGGTCCATCTGAAAATCGATACCGGAATGCACAGACTGGGAGAGCGCGCAGAACACATTGAGGCACTGTCCTCTCTCTTTTCCCTGCCAGGACTTCGCATTCTTGGCATGTATTCTCACCTGTGCGCAGCGGACAGCCGGGATATTGATGATATTCTTTTTACCAGAATGCAGATCTCCTCTTTTCTCCGCACAGCGGAGCTTCTGCGGGAAAAGGGCTGTGATCCGGGAAAGCTTCATCTGCAGAGCAGCTATGGTGTCCTGAATTATCCGGATTTGTCCATGGATTATGCCCGTTTCGGTATTGCCATGTATGGAGTATTGAGCAGTCCGGATAAACAACTGCTGGAACGCGTGCCGCTGAAACCCGTTCTCTCTCTCCGTGCACGGATCTCCTCAATCCGGGATTTAAAATCGGGTGAAACTGTAAGCTACGGACGTCATTTTCAGGCAGACACCCCTATGCGCGCGGCAGCAGTAACTATCGGCTACGCCGACGGACTGCCCCGCAGCCTGTCCGGAAAAAATCTTCCCGTCCTGGTCCGGGATCGCCGCACTCACGTCATCGGAAACATCTGCATGGATCAGCTTATTATCGATGTAACCGGCATACCGGAAGCACGCCCCGGCGACATAGTGACTTTTCTTGGCTCACAGGGTCATCAAACTCTTCGGGCCGAAGAAATGGCTGAAAAGGCAGATACTATCACAAACGAACTTCTCTGCAGACTGCATATCAGAGAGATATAAGCCGTCTTCCGGTTTTCTTTCCGTTTCCCTAAGAAATTCTTAATCCTGATTATACTTTTTTTAGAGTCTGTACACAGTTTAGACTTAATTCTCTGATATAGTATATATCGTAGCAGGAACACATATCAGTATTTCATTCATAACACTCAGGGGCTTTCCAAAAGAAAGCCCCACTCCCTCACAATAACTGCAGGATGCCTGAAAACAGGCATCCTGATTTTATGTCTGAAATTAAAACAAAGGAGCCTCTGCTCCGCAGATGATAATTTCACCTGTTTGCATCAGCTCCTTGCTTTTTCAATCATACTGCCAAAAATTCAGTTATTTTCTCTTATACTTTTCCTCGCAGTATTTGCAGCGGTATACTTCCTTGCGCGGATCTGTCAGAATAAATACCTGATCAAGCTCCTGCTCGATAGATGTAATACAGCGGGGATTCTTACATTTTACAATATTCCGGATCTCTTTGGGAAGAGTCAGCGTAGATTTCTCTACCACCTCATCATCCTTTACAATATTAACCGTAATGTTATGGTCAATGAATCCCAGAACATCCAAATCGATGTAATCGATCGGACATTCGATTTTCATAATATCCTTTACGCCCATCTTGGCACTGCGGGCATTCTTGATAATGGCCACAGTACAATCCAGCTTATCCAGATTCAGATACTTATAAATTTCCATGCTTTTTCCGGCCTGAATATGATCCAGAACAAAGCCTTCGGAAATCCGTCCTACATTCAGTACGCTTTTTGCCATTATACGGTCACCTCCAGTAGTGTGAGAATCAGGGCCATACGGACATATACTCCATACTGGACCTGCTTAAAGTACGCAGCTCTCGGATCATTATCCACTTCTACGGAAATTTCATTTACTCTGGGAAGCGGATGAAGTACCAGCATATCAGATTTGGCAAGTTTCATTTTCTTCTTATCCAGAATATAGAAATCTTTCAGGCGTACATAGTCCTCTTCATTGAAGAAACGCTCTCTCTGTACTCTGGTCATGTAAAGCAGATCCAGATTTCCAATCACATCCTCCAGACGCTCTACCTCCTGGTATGATTTTCCGTTTGCCTCCAGAACATCTTCCCGTATATAATCCGGCAGGCGGAGTTCCTCCGGAGAAATGCATACGAAGCTGATATCATCATAACGTACCAGCGCTTTAATCAGAGAATGTACGGTACGTCCAAATTTCAGATCACCGCACAGGCCAATCGTCAGATGATTCAGGCGTCCTTTCAGGGAACGAATGGTCATCAGATCGGTAAGAGTCTGCGTGGGGTGCTGGTGTCCGCCGTCACCTGCATTAATTACAGGAATAGAAGAAACGGCTGTAGCTACCATCGGCGCTCCTTCTTTGGGATGGCGCATGGCACATATGTCAGCATAACAGGAAATCATACGAATCGTATCGGAAACACTTTCTCCTTTGGATGCGGAACTGGATGCCGCACTGGAGAAGCCTAAGACCTGTCCTCCCAGATGAATCATGGCGGACTCGAAACTTAATCTCGTTCTTGTACTCGGCTCATAAAACAAAGTCGCCAGAACCTTTCCGTCACAGGCATGCGCATATTTTGCAGGATTTTTCTCAATATCTGCGGCCAGATCAAGCAGGCGCTCCTGCTCTTCCACGGAAAAATCCAGCGGGCTCATAAGATGTCTCATAATTACCTCCCACTTTGTTCTCTGTCAACTTTCCGGATCTCCGAATATCCCATATATCCGGCCCGGAACATTTTCCTGTACTATGTTACATCAAAACCTTTACAATTTCAACAAATATATTTATACTTTTTATAGACAAAAACAGGAACTCCCGGCTGATCCCCTGTGCCGGAACCGACTGGTCGTACAACGCGGACCGAATGTCCGCGGGAAGGAGAGATTAGGATGGAATTTAAGGAACGTAAACGCTGGCCACTCTTTGGACTTCCTTTTACCTTCACCACCTATACGGTAAAAGAAGATTTGGTTACCATAGACGAGGGTTTTCTGAATCGGAAGGAAAACGACTGTTATATGTACAAGATTCAGGACGTCACACTGAATACCAGTCTTGCAGAGCGTATTTTTGGTCTGGGAACGGTTGTCTGCAGCACCGGGGACACCACCCACCCAAGACTTGAACTTCTTCATATAAAAAATGCCCGGACTATCAAGGACTTCATTCTGGAACAATCGGAGGAACAGCGCATGAAGCGAAGAACTCTGAATACCCAGGATATCGGCGCCGATCGGTATGATGACCCGGACGATGCTGCATTTGAAGATTAAACTTCTGTAATCTTCTGTACCAAAGCAATACTTCCAAATCATATTTATAAACCGACAGAAAAAAGACTCTCCAGGGTTTCAAAAAACTCTGGGGAGTCCTTCTTTTGCAGGCAAAGCGATAAGCCGGGTTATGTCGTGGGTGTTCATCTATCCAGCTCTGCCGTTACCGGCAGAGTCAAGCAACCTACCTGAGACAGCCGGGCAGGCTTATGTCTCGTTTCGGTCTTGCTCCGGACGGGGTTTACATATGCCCCGCCTGTTACCAGGCGGGCGGTAGTCTCTTACACTGCCCTTCCACCCTTACCAGTTTCCTGGCGGTATATTTCTGTTGCACTTTCCTTGGAGTTACCTCCACCGGACGTTATCCGGCGTCCTGCCCTGTGGAGCCCGGACTTTCCTCACCTGACCCCTTTCGGTCCTGTCAGCCGCGAACACCTGCCTTACCTGCATTTTACGGTTCTTTATTGTATCATAAGCCATTTTTTCTGGCAAGGGGTTTTCATTCTTCTGTTTTTATACTATACTAAAGCAAATCAAAAAGAAAACGCGAGGAAATGGCATGACAAAACAGGAACTTCTTGACAGACTGAAAAAAGGTCCCCTCATTCTCGATGGCGCCACAGGATCCAATCTGATGCATGCCGGCATGCCCCGGGGCACCTGTACTGAAAAATGGGTTGCTGAGCATCCGGATGTTCTGCTGCAGCTCCAGAAAGCTTATACAGAAGCGGGCTCTGACATCATCTATGCACCTACTTTTATGGCAAACCGCGTGAGTCTCAGAGAACACGGTCTGGCAGATGAAACGGAATCCCTGAACAAATCTCTTGTTGCTTTGAGTAAAAAAGCGGCTGATGGACGCGCTCTGGTGGCGGGAGATCTGACTACGACCGGAAAAATGATGGAGCCTATGGGACCCATGTCTTACGAAACTCTTTATGAAGCCTATCGTGAGCAGATCTCTTATCTGGCAGAGGCAGGCGTGGATTTGCTGGTAGCTGAGACCATGCTTGCTTCCAATGAAACCATGGTAATTCTCGACGCGGCAGCCTCCGTCTGTGAACTGCCTGTTTTCTGCACTATGACCATTGAATCTGACGGCAGCCTGTTTTTCGGCGGAAATATCTATGACGCAGCAGAAGAACTGGAGGCTATGGGGGCCGCAGCTGTGGGGTGCAACTGTTCTACCGGTCCGGATCAGCTGGAAGCTGTCATTGCCGGTATCCGCAGCCGCGTTAACATACCGGTAATTGCCAAACCCAATGCCGGTATGCCCTCCATCAGTGAAACGGGAGAATCCGTATATCATATGGAAGCTGAAGAATTTGCCCGCCATATGAAAGTTCTGCATCAGGCAGGCGCCTCCATTCTCGGCGGCTGCTGCGGTACAACCCCCGACTTTATCCGGGAACTGAAAAAGGCGCTCCTGTGAGCGCCTTTTTTTCCATATCGGAATTCTGTTTTCAGTCTTTTCGCTGTTCCAGTCGTTCGAAGACCATATCATAGCCGTCATTTCCATAATTCAATGAGCGGTTAACCCTGCTGATGGTTGCGGTAGATGCCCCCGTCTTTTCAGCAATCTCCAGATATGTCTTCTGTTCCCGCAGCATTTTGGCTACTTCAAATCGCTGCGACAGCGAAAGCAGCTCGTTAATCGTGCAGACATCTTCAAAAAATGTGTAGCATTCCTCTTTGTTTTTCAGACTTAAAATCGCATCAAACAAAAAATCCACAGCTTCTGTCCTAATCTTTCTGTTCACGGTTCTCTCCTTTGATTCTCTGTTCTGAAAATTTATATCTTTGTTTCTTTGCAAATGCAAAAGGCCTATCCGTATTTTAACACAGTAAAATTTTAAAGTCCAGAAATCACAGAATATATTTCCTGTTTTTTCACATTTTAATCTGATTTTTTATTAAATTCATTGTCCGCTTTTCTTCCTGACAGCGTATTTCAATTTTTCCGCAGAAGTATTTATGATAAGTTTTTCCGGAAAACCAAGTTCCTCCAAAAGTGCGTGTGCCAGATCATGGCGTCCCACATCTGTATCCACATGTGCGTCGCTTCCGATAACAACAGGAACTTCATATTCCATACACAGTCGCAGCATTTCCTCATCCTGAGGTCTTGCATTTTTTCGGGAACCTTCCGGACGCAGGGAGCTCTCATTCAATTCCAGTATGGCTCCATATTTCTTCGCTCCCTGTACAATTGCGCGATAATCCAGCGGATATCTCGGATCATCCGGATGTCCCAGTATATGCACAAAAGGATTTTTTATGGCATTCAGGCATGCCTGCGTATTATATTCTCTGCTTCCGGGAGTAATGCAGGGAATATGAAGACTGGCAATAGCCAGATCCATCTGTCTTAAAGTTCCTTCCGTCAGATCCACTGTTCCCTTATCATCCAGAATGTTCAGTTCCACTCCCATCATAAGTTCCACATCAAAGGCATGCCGATCTATCACCTTCAGATTCTGGAAATAAATAGCCTGACTGCTCCCCACCATACGAGGTGCATGTTCGGTAATGGCCAGAAGCTGCAGTCCCTTCTTTGCTGCTGCAGCTGCGTTTTCCCGAATTGTACTGTATGCATGACCGCTTGCCAGTGTATGTGTATGCGTATCCATCACATCTCTTATCATACTGTTTCTCCTGTTCTCTGCTTGTCATCCTGTTGTTCTGTCTTCGTTCTGTTTCCATTCTATTATAGGCTCTGTTCTGAGGAAATACAATTCTTAATTCTTCTTCAGATTTCTTTCTATCCCTATATTTTTATGGTATACTATGGAAATCTTTTAGGAGGAATATCATGAAAAAAACAAACAGAAATCATACCCGCATATGGGTTGCAGCTGTTGTGCTGATACTTCTGGCCGTTCTGGCCCTCTGGAAGGCTGCGGGTCTTCTGGATTCCGGTTCTGCAAAACCAGATAACACACAGGAGGAATCCACAGCTGCCTCAGAATCTTCTGACAGCAATGGCTCAGTTTCTGCAGAAAATACTGGAAATGGCTCTGAAGAAGGAATTTCAGAGAGTACGGTATCTGAAACAGACACCCCGGAACTTTCCGCCGACAAGCAAAAAGAAAGCTTTCTTCCGGACTACTCAAGCGCTCCCCTTCTGAACACAACTGCCATCCGTGATCTGTCCATGGAAGTGGGCTCTTCAGAAACCGAGCTGCGTTTTAACTGGCTTTCTCCCAGCGCAAAGCAGGGACAGGTACGCCTGACTGACACTGCATCCGGACAGACAGTTTCTTTTTCATCAGAATGCAAGGCGTCTTCCACTGTCCCCGGATATTATGTTAACAAAGCCGTGGCGCAGGATCTGACACCAGGCGCTTCTTATCAATACCAGGTAGGAAATGAAGAAGCATGGTCGCCGGAATACTCTTATCAGTGCCCTGAAGAAAATCCGGAAACTCTCACTTTTCTTGTCACATCAGACGCACAGATTGGACAGTCCGATATGGAGGATCCTTCTGTCACAGCGGAACGATGGGACAGCGTACTTACCAGGCTGACCTCCTATGTTCCGGAAGCCTCCTTCCTGTTTCATCTGGGAGATCAGGTAGCCGACTATGGAAGCGAAGAACATTACAATATGTTTCTTGACCACCTGGCTCTGTACCATATCCCGCTGGCCCCTGCTGCCGGAAACCATGACGTGCCAAACTCAGTCTCTATGGAAGAGAACGGGCATCCGGCCGCCCCCTATTTCTTCGAACATTTTAATGTTCCCAACCGCTCCTCCACCGGTCAGAGCCAGTACGACCAGGATGGTAATTACTATTTTATCCGTGGAGATGTTCTGTTCATTGTCCTGAACAGCAGCACCAGCCAGGGCAGCGCCGTTCAGGAACAGTATGTTGCGCAAATCGTCTCGGAGCATCCGGATACCCGGTGGCGCATCGTGGCACAGCATTTCCCTGCCTATCCGGCTTCCGTCCGTTCCCACACAGACTGCAAGGAATATCTGGCCCGCATTGCGGATTCCAATGATATTGACCTCATTCTGGGAGCCCACGATCACGTATATTCCCGGACAGCCTTCGTAAACGGACTGTGCGAAACCCTGCCGGATTATTCTTATACCTCCGGTTCTACCGCCGTGAATCCGGAAGGAACACTTTATATCACCAGCAGCACCTCCAGCGGCTGCCTGTACCACGAACCCGAAGCGGAAATCCGCACTGTAAACATGCTGCAGCCCTATGCTCCCATGGCCCTGCGTTTTGATGTAACTGATACCGAACTCCACATGCGCGCCTATCAGGTAGACACCTGGGAAGTTTTGGACGAATATACCATACAGAAAAATTAACCCTAAAAATGCACTGCGGATATCGTGTGATTATTCCGCAGCGCATTTTTTCTTTTATACATTTTCTTTTTGTTTACTGAGCAGCCGCTTTTTCTGCAAATTCCACCGTCACCAGATCCTCATACGGCACTCTCTCTTCCAGTTCACCGGCTTCATCCAGAATATCCTGCAAAAGTGTAAAACTGTCTTCCTCAAAAATCAGATTTTCCTTCCAGGTATCCTGTTCATAATAGCGGGTTACAATGGTCGTAATATCCTCCAGCTCTGTTTCCTTGAACTGGGGAGCAATTACTTCCGCAATCTCTTCCGGAGCGTGGGTCTGCACATAGTCCATTCCCTTCTGAAGAGCATTGACAAAGCCCTGTATCAGTTGCGGATTTTGTTCCAGGAAGCTTGCACGGGCACTGTAAGCTGTGTAAGGTACATAACCGGAATCCACTCCCAGCGACGCAACCACATAACCGGCGCCTTCTTTTTCCAGAGTAGTCGCTCCAGGCTCAAATTCCACGGTAAAATCCCCCTGACCGCCTGAAAAAGCTGCCGCTGTAGAACCAAAATCAATTCCCTGATTAATTTCCATATCCGTAGCAGGGTCAAGATTATTCTTTTTCAATATATATTCAAATACCATCTGGGGCATACCGCCCTTGCGTCCTCCGAGAATGGATTTTCCCCGGAGATCCTGCCATTGAAAATTCTCCATGGGGGTTCGTGCTACCAGAAAATTCCCGGCACGCTGTGTCAGCTGGGCAAAGTTCACAATGTAATCATCCGGGTTCTGGCTGTACACATAGATAGATGCCTCTGAACCCATAAAACCGATATCAGCTTCTCCTGAAAGAACAGCTGCCATGGTTTTATCTGCACCAAATCCGGTGATCAGCTGCAGATCAATTCCTTCTTCCTCAAAATAGCCATTTTCTATGGCCACATACTGCGGCGCGTAGAAAATGGAATGGGCCACCTCATTAAGGGTGACTTCTGTCAGCTCCTTCCCCTGACTGCGTTCCCTGCTGCAGCCGGACGCTCCTGTACACAGAACTGCCATACCAAGTATGGTCAGCGTCAATGTCAGCAGGACAGACGGTTTCCTTTTCATAAAATATCCTCCTTTTTCTGAATACTATATCATATACAGGATTCAGAAAAAGGTGTATAAATGCTCAGTTTCCGTACTCTACACACACAAGGCAGAGGCCCTGGGCAGGAGCTGTAAATCCGGCGCGCTCTCTATCCTGAGATGCAAGAATTTCCTTTATTTCTCCTGCGTTCTTTTTATGAAGTCCGACTTCAATCAATGTACCCGTAAGGATTCGTACCATATGATACAGAAATCCGTCCCCGGTAAAGGTCAGTATCAGCTCTGACCCCTGCCGTTCTATGGTGATATTCTCCAATGTCCGGACTGTAGATTTCTTTGTTCGCCGATAAGAACTGAACGCACGGAAATCATGAGTACCGCAAAGATTCGCAGCCGCCTGTCTCATGGCCTCTTCATCCAGCGCTTCCTCCAGAGCATACACATATTTGCGTTCAAATACATTATGAACCGGACTGTTCCAGATTCTATACCGGTATGTTTTGCGGACTGCATTCAGTCTGCTGTGAAACCGGAACGGAACTTCCTGTACAGATACAACTGCAATATCCTCCGGAAGATATCGGTTTAATTCTGCAAAAAGTTTTTCGCAGGCAATATCGGACTTTGTTCTGAAATTCGCCACCTGCCCCAGAGCATGAACGCCTGCATCCGTACGTCCTGACCCGGCCAGTTCGATCGTTTCTCCAAGCAGACGCTCCAGGAGAACAGTCAGCCGTCCCTGTATTGTATTTTCGTCATGTTTCTGACTCTGCCATCCACTGTACCGGCTGCCGTCGTACCGCAGCACCAGCTTTAGGTTTCTCATAAAATTTCCTTCCCCTTTTCCCGATTATCGTGTATCATAAGACGTATAGATTATCTTGCTGCTATTTTATTTATGAAGGAGTGAATTACAGCTGTGTTGGAAATTATTATATTTATCATTATCATAATTGCGGTAACTCAAAGTAATAAAAAGAAAGGACAGACACGTCAGACTCCGCCTTTCATGGCCGGCCAGAAAGCTCCGTCGACAGCCCCGTCCTCTTCCTCTCATTCCGTCCAGCCACCAAAACAGACTCCCAAAAAGTCAAAACAGAGACCAAAGGAAGAGCGGAAACTCTTTTCACCGAAGAAAGGAAATGAAAAAAACACTGTTCGTTCCTCTGTGAATGAGACACCGGAAACACGAACCTTCGTAGAACCGTCAAAGTCTTACCGCCCTGCCCCCAATGCAGGAGAACGATACGAGGAATGGATGCCTGTCCCGGAAGGAAAACAGGTCTGCCGCTGCGGCTATTGCGGAGCTGATAATCTGATCCCTAAACGTTCAGATCCTAAAAATTACAGCTGCTATTTCTGCCGGGAAGAACTATAGGTCTCTCAATCTCTCCCGCGCACAGTACATACAGAAAAATTCCTCTCAAAAGAGATGAAGACCTACGGATGCTTCATCTCTTTTTTGATCCAGTTTTCTGACTCTTCCAGCCTTCTGTCAAGCTCTGATACATGTTCCGGCCCTACAGCCTGTTTCATCCATGCATACTCATCCAGAAGCCCCTGGCCGTGCGGAACAAGGTAGGCACCCGCATCACTGCCCAGTCCCAGACGCCCTCCTCTGTCAAAGACATAGCGAACGCATTCCATCTGTCTTCGGAGAATTTTCTGTATCTGCTGATCCGGATAACGCCCGCATCCCAGAAGATTTCCGGTGGGAGCAAGAGTCGGTACCCAAATCGTACGACTGTCAGCCAGCATATCAAGGGTATCTTTTTCCAGGTAGTTCCCATGCTCCAGGGTATCCACCTCTGCCAGAATGGCAGCTCTGGCCGGTCCGTCCCCATTTCCGTGAGCCATGACTTTCATTCCCATATCATGAGCGACTTCTATCATTTCCCTGATTTCTTCCCCGGACAGGCCTGCTTCGCTGAGCACGCCGTACTGATCGAATTCCATCAGTCCGCTGATCATAATTTTAATAAAGTCGGCTCCTTCCCGCCTGGCGTGCAGCACCAGTTCACGGTACTCCATCCTGTCGCCAAACGCATGCCCCACAATCCCGCCATAATGACCTTTTTTATGGATCGCAAACACCGGAGTCCGGTAATCAATTCCGTACTCCGGCGCAATCTCCCGGGCTCTGGCAGAAACACCCAGGGCATCTCCGCCGTCCCTGATAAAGGTGACGCCTGCCTGCTGCCAGTCCCGGAAATTTTTCCGGACAGCTTCTTCGCAGACGCCATTCCTGTGCAGACTTACTGCTTCTTTATAATTTTTCCCATTCATAATAATATGGGCATGACATTCCCCAAACACCGGTATTCACTCCTTTTTTCTGGATATTCCCAGTGTAATGAAACATTCGGCAAATGTCAATGTATACCCCTAAAAATACTTCACTGCAGCAGTTCCTTCAGAATCCGGTTCACCATCTCCGGATTTGCTTTTCCCTTCATCTCTTTCATTGTCTGGCCTACCAGAAAACCAAGTGCTTTTTCTTTTCCATTTCTGTAATCTGAAACAGATTTAGGATTTTCTTCCAGGATTCGTTTTATGGTTTCCCGCAGGGCGCTCTCATCATTCACTGTTTTTAATCCCTTTTCTTCTATATATTTTTCGGGATCCATGTTTTCATAAAAAATATGACGGAATACTTTTCTGGCTACGGAACTGTTAATTGCTCCTGAATCTGTCAGTTCGACAAGCTTAGCCAGATATTCCGGAGAAATATTCAGTTCTTCCGGCTCCTGTCCGTTTTCTTTCAGCAGTCGCATGGTATCTACCATCAGCCAGTTGCTCACTTTCTTGGGATTTCCGCAGATAGCCGCTGCTGCCTCAAAAAGTTCAGCCATTTTCCGCGATTCTGTAAGGAGCTCTGCATCATACTGCGGAATGCCAAATTCTTTCTGATAGCGAAGCAGTTTTTCCGTACGAAGCTCCGGCTGGCGGGAACGGACTTCCTCTATCCATTCCTCACTGATATCCACGGGCGGTAAATCCGGTTCCGGGAAATAACGGTAATCCCTGGCATCCTCTTTGGAACGCATGGCATGGGACGCTTCTTTGTTGTCATCCCAGCGCCTTGTCTCCTGTACCACCTGTTTTCCTTCTTCCAGAAGTTCTATCTGCCGCGCTCTTTCTCCTTCAATCGCACGGGCAATTGCTTTGAATGAGTTCAGGTTTTTCATCTCCGTGCGGGTTCCGAATTCTCTGGCACCTGCTTCGCGCACAGACAGATTCACGTCCGCTCTCATGGAGCCTTCCTGCAGACGACAGTCCGAAGCGCCCAGGTACTGAATGATCAGTCTGAGCTTATCAAGATATGCGATAACCTCCTCAGCGCTTCGCATGTCCGGTTCGGATACAATTTCGATCAGCGGTACTCCGCTTCGGTTATAATCCACCAGAGAGCAGTCCTCCCACTCATCATGAATCAGTTTTCCTGCATCCTCTTCCATATGAATCTCATGAATTCCTATTTTCTTGCTGCCGCTTTCTGTTTCAATTTCTACATATCCATTTCGGCAAATGGGGGCATAAAGCTGAGAAATCTGATAATTCTGTGGATTATCCGGATAAAAATAGTTCTTCCGGTCAAATTTACAGTGACGGGTAATCTTACAGTTCGTAGCCAGACCTACCGCCATGGCATACTCGACCACTTTCTTATTCAGAACAGGAAGCGCGCCGGGCATGCCGGTGCATACCGGACAGGTATGCGTGTTAGGTTCTCCTCCAAATGCCGTACTGCAGGCACAGAAAATTTTTGTCTGTGTGGCCAGCTCCACATGAACTTCCAGACCTATTACCGTTTCATACTGTCTGCTCATAACCTTACACCCCCTTCTTTTCTGCTGCTTTCCGGCTGATAAAACTGCCCGCGGACGCACTCATAAGTATAAGCAGCCCTCAGAATCTTTTTCTCCTGGAAACAGTCTCCCAGCAGCTGCAAGCCAATGGGCAACCCCTTGCCGTCCAGTCCGCAGGGCAGACAGATCCCCGGAAGTCCCGCCAGATTTGCTGATACTGTGTAAACATCACCCAGATACATTTTCAGCGGATCCTTTAAAGAATCTCCCAGACGGGGCGCCGTGGACGGAGCCGCCGGTCCGAGAATCACATCATATTTTTCAAAGGCCCGGTCAAAGGCCTTGCGAATCAGAGCTTTCGTGCGAAGCGCTTTCAGATAATAAGCATCATAATAACCGGAACTTAATACGAAAGACCCCAGCATAATACGACGTTTTACTTCTTCGCCAAATCCTTCTGAGCGGGATTTTTTATACATATCATGAAGCCCTTCAAATTCCTGTGTCCGATACCCGTATTTTACTCCGTCAAAGCGGGCCAGATTCGAGCTGGCTTCCGCAGAAGCAATTACATAATAGGCCGGAATCGCATATTCTACCAGACTCAGATCGAATTCCTCCACACAGGCTCCATGCTCCTTCAGAATATCTGCCGCTTTTCGTACTGCTTCCGCCACTTCCGGATCCAGGCCTTCTCCAAAATAATCTCTGGGGATACCGATTTTCAGTCCCTTCACATCCTTCTGAAGGGCCGATGAAAAATCATACTCTTCCCGCGGCA
This sequence comes from uncultured Merdimonas sp., assembly GCA_944378225.1. Lineage (GTDB taxonomy): Bacteria > Bacillota > Clostridia > Lachnospirales > Lachnospiraceae > Laedolimicola. The sequence continues at coordinate 24,693 of CALWGE010000010.1, read as the reverse complement.
TGGAAGTGCTGTCCTTTTTATCATGCGAAGCAATCGCCTCAAGAAGCAGAGCACAATCTGTCACATCCCTGGCAATCGGTCCAATCTGGTCCAGAGAAGAACCATAGGCAATCAGTCCATATCTGGATACTGTGCCATAGGTGGGTTTCAATCCTGTTACACCGCAGAAAGAGCTTGGCTGCCGAATAGACCCTCCAGTATCAGATCCAAGAGCACAGCTGCATTCCCCTGCTGCCACGGCAGCGCACGATCCGCCGGAAGATCCGCCCGGAACCCGTTCCAGATCCCATGGATTGCGGGTGGGGCCAAAGAAAGAAGTCTCTGTCGTACTTCCCATGGCAAACTCATCCATGTTGGTCTTTCCAATGATAACCATTCCCGCTTTCTCCAGCTTTTTTACTGCCTCAGCAGAATAGGGCGGGACAAAATCGTTCAGCATGGCTGATGCGCAGGTGGTCCGCAGTCCTTCTGTACAGATATTGTCTTTTACTGCAATCGGAACCCCGGCCAGAGGACCGGAAAGCTCTCCGGATTCTATTTTTTTCTGAACGGCGGCGGCCTTTTCCAGGGCCGCTTCTTCCTCCACCGTTATAAAACAGTTCAATTCCTTGTCTTTTTCTTTTATCCTGTTCAGCGCAGCCTCTGCAGCCTGCACTGCTGTAATTGTTCCTGCCTGAATTTCTTCTCCCAGCCTTGCAGCTGTCATTTCCATTAATTCCATCTGATGCCTCCTGTTCTTTCTGTTTTCCCGGACAGTCCGCTGTACTGCCAGCTTACTGTTCTACGGTCTTTGGCACCCGATACATTCCATCTCTTGCTTCCGGTGCGTTCTCAAGCATCTTTTCCCTGCTGTCCCCGTTTTCTTCTCTGTCTTCCCGAAACACATTGCTGATAGGAAAAATATGCGTCATAGGCTCTACTCCGTCTGTATTCAGCTCATTCAGCATATCTATATACTCCAGCATTCTTTCCATATCTTTCCCGGCAGCTTTTTTTTCACTGTCTGAAAGATTAAGCTTCGCCAGAATACTTACATAATCAATCATTTCATCTGTAATGATTTTTCCCATTTTCTGTCTCCTTTTTCTCTCTTTCCACAGCAGTCTAAGGCGTCAGTCTGCTCAAATCACGGGGGAACAGCGTTGTTTCCCGAACATTGTCTTCTCCTGCCAGCTTCATTGTCAGACGCTCCAGTCCGATTCCCAGTCCTCCATGGGGAGGCATGCCGTATTTGAACGCATCCAGATACTGTTCCATTCCTTCTTCTGTCATGCCGCGTGCCGCTATTTTCGCAAGCAGCATGTCATAATCATGAATTCGCTGACCGCCTGTGGTAATTTCCAGGCCATCGTACAGAAGGTCAAAGCTTAAAGTGAATTTGGGATCTGCCGGATCATCCATGGCGTAAAAGGGACGCTTTTTTGAAGGATAGTGGGTGACAAACACAAAATCTGAACCATATTCTTCCTTGAAATAACGTCCGATCAGCGCCTCCTCTTCAGGTTCCAGATCGTAAGGATTCCGGATTCTGCGTCCGTATTTCTCGGATGCAAGCCTTTTGGCTTCATCAAAACGAACTGCCGGAATCCGGTCTGCCTTTGGCAGAGTAATATCAAGAATCTTCAGCTCCGGAGCATATTCCCGTTCCAGCAAAGCCAGCATATACTGCAGAAATTCTGTCTCCATAGCCATAATATCTTCAAAGCCGTCAATATACCCCATCTCCAGGTCCAGGCTGGTATATTCATTCAGATGCCGCTTGGTATTATGTTTTTCTGCCCGGAATACAGGTCCCGTCTCAAAAACCCGGTCAAAAACGCCAACCATCATCTGCTTGTAGAACTGAGGGCTCTGAGCCAGCACTGCAGGATGATGAAAATAATCCAGGCGGAACAGATTGGAGCCGCCTTCCGCTCCCTTTGCTCCAATCTTTGGCGTATGAATCTCCGTGAATCCCTGCTCATAAAGGAAGTCGCGGAAACCGCGGACAATTCCTTCCTGAATCCGGAATTTTGCCCTTTCCCGGATATTTCTTAAAGATACCGGCCGCATATTCAGTTTTGTCTCCAGAGATGTGTTCAGCTTCCACTTGGAAACTGCCAGCGGAAGGGGCGCTGCCGGCTCAGACAGTATCCATACATTGCACATGCAAAGCTCTACTCCGTGAGGCGCTCTTGCCTCTTTGCGAATCGTACCTTCTACCCGTACACTGGCCCCTTCTTTCAGATCCTTCAGTTCGAACCCTGCAGCGCCCTCTTCATATACACACTGCAGAAGACCATCACGCCGTCTTAAAATCACAAATGCAACTTCTCCCATATCACGGATAGTATGAATGGTTCCCTCTGTCCTGACCTGTTTTCCTTCTGCATCTTCCGCGATCACAGACTTCAGATCTGCCATCTCCTTTTCTCTGATTCCTGTCATAAATTCCATATGCTCTGGCTCCTTTCTGTTCCGGGAGATTCTTTCTGATGCTGCCGGCATATAAAAAAGACCTCATCCCGGAATAAACTTCCGGGACGGGGTCTTTATCTCATAATTTATAAAAATCCCGCGGTACCACCCGCATTGGAAAGCATTCTGTACAGATATCATACTGCTTTCCCACTCTTGTCTGTAACGGTGACTGCCGTACCAGCCTACTTGCACATTTCTGAAAATCAGTGGCTGTTCAGCTGATCTGCTCCCAAGTGTTCCCGTACACTGCTCCACTCTGCGCTCAGCAGCTAATCTCCTCTTCCCATGGGCGCTCTCAGTCGGTGACGCCCAATTCCTGTCGGCCTCTGAAGATCCGAGTCTTGTTCTTTGCATTTACTTATAGTATAATTTTAATATATGCGAGAAATGTAGCATAGATTTTACAGGATTTCAAGGGTTTTTCAAAGTTCCCGGAAGATTCCCGAAATCTTTTGCCCGGCAGTCTCAGACACCGAAAATTTTTCGCTCAGGACGGGAGTCCGGACAGTTCACAGCTGCTTTCAAAGCAGAGACGCCCCTATACCCGTCAGACTAAAAGGAACAGGAGTAAACTATTATGGATCATCTGTACATACCTCCCGATTACAAGTCGGAACTAAGTCTCTATGACACACAGGTTGCTATTAAAACAGTGAAAGACTTTTTTCAGAAGGCTCTGGCTGAACAGCTTTATCTGCTCCGTGTCTCTGCTCCTCTTTTTGTAACGCCGGAATCCGGCCTGAATGATAATCTGAACGGAGTAGAGCGCCCTGTCACTTTCGGAATCAAAGAACAGAATGACAGACCGGCAGAAATCGTCCATTCCCTGGCGAAATGGAAACGTTACGCCCTGAAACAGTACGGATTTCATATTGGCGAAGGTCTCTATACGGATATGAGCGCTATCCGCCGTGATGAAGACACAGACAATATCCATTCTATCTATGTAGATCAGTGGGACTGGGAAAAAATTCTTCTCAAAGAAGATCGGAATGTGGAATATCTCAAGGATACCGTACGAAAAGTATACAAAGCACTGAAAAAGACAGAAAAATATATGTCTATTCAGTACGATTACATTGAAGAACTGCTCCCCAAGGATATTTTCTTCATTACTACACAGGAACTTGCAAATCTCTATCCGGATAAAACTCCAAAAGAGCGCGAAGATCTGATTGCACAGGAAAAAGGAGCTGTCTTCCTGATGGAAATCGGCGACAAACTCATAGATGGGAAACCGCATGACGGCCGTGCTCCGGATTATGATGACTGGCATCTGAATGGTGACATCATTGTCTGGTATCCGGTTCTTGGTCATGCTCTGGAGCTGTCTTCCATGGGTATCCGTGTTGACGAGGATTCCCTGGCCCGTCAGCTGAAACTGGCCGGCTGTGAGGAACGCGCAGAACTGCCTTTCCAGAAAGCAATTCTGGAGAAAAAACTTCCCTACACAGTGGGCGGCGGCATCGGTCAGTCCCGTATCTGCATGTTCTATCTCCGAAAGGCACATATTGGAGAAGTACAGGTTTCTATCTGGCCTGATGAAGTACGTGAAAAAGCCGCACGGTATGGAATTAATCTCCTGTAATATTTTCATTATTTTCAGCAGTACTCTCCTGCTGCATCCGACACAAGAGTGCCGTTCAGTCATTATGAACGAATGACTGAACGGCACTCTTTTTCTGCATTCATGATGTCAGGAATTCTGTTTCTTTTCCTGATAGTCTGCAATTCTGCGGTAAATTTCTTCATAGCTGACTGTGCTGAAGTCTGTCACGTCAACCAGGATGTCAAGCCCCAGATCAATATTATATTCTTTATGGGCAATACCTGCCGTAAATTCTTCAAAAGAAGGGGCAATCCTGTCCACGGACTCCAGCTGCTTCGGCGTATAGGTCTCAATATGATATTGATTCAGTAAATGGCCGGGATGACGATCTTCCGTATTATCACGCTTTGCTCCTCTGCGGTATACTGTCTCCATGTCTGTATACAGGCAGATGGTAACCGCGTCATACCCTGACTCATCCAAAAGTTCCTGCAGCTTGGGTTTGTGCCTCTGATAAAAAGGATATTCTATGAGAATCGTCTTGTTTTCCCACATTTTCTTCTGAATCGTAAGATAAAATTCCTCCAGACTGAACCAATTCAGTCTGTCCTTCTGCTCTGCATTGTCAAAGCCGAAAATATCCCAGTTCTTTTCTTTGATCTGATCATAACTGATCTTTACAATCTCATCATTGCCCAGATAATTCAGGAAACGCTGAGCTGTTCCGCTCTTTCCTGTGCCGGGCCCCCCTGTAAAAATCAGCAATGTCCGGGGATTTGGAAATTCTCTTTTCATATTTCTGTACCTAAAACCGGAAAGTCCCGTCGCGCATTGCCTGCACGTTTTCCGGACTTATTTTTCCTTCCATGGGACCAAAAGCCGCTACGTTCAATGCGCCTGCCGCTGCTGCAATCTCGGCACATTCTTTCATACTCTTTCCTTCCAGCAGAGCACAGAGGAAAGCTCCGATAGAAGTATCTCCCGCTCCGGTCGGATCCACAGATTCTACTTTATACAGTCCCTGCTCTATCACCTGTCCGTCCCGGGTATAGATTCTGGATCCCTTGGAGCCCATCTTCAGCATCAGAATCTCCAGATTCGGATTTTCAAAGCATTTCTTTACAGCCGCTTCCACATCATCCAGCCCGGTAAGAAGTTTCAATTCATCCAGTCCGGGCGCAAAGAGGCTGGTAATTTCCAGAATAGCATTGATAATCTCAAAGGATTCCTTGCTCTTGCTGGGGTTTGTCAGATGCTCTGTACGAACATTGGGATCAAAACTGATCTTGGTTCCCTGAGCCTTCATTGCTCTTGCAGTCTTCACAATTTCCCAACCGTAGTTCAGCTTTGCAGTCAGCGCACAGCCCATCACGTGGAAATATTTTGCTTCTTTCAGTGAAGGTTCTGTTACATCCGGCATTACAGCCTTGGTAGCCGGAGTCTCATCCCAGTGGAAGAGATATCTGCGATCTCCCTGATTATCATAAGCCACAAATGCACAGGCTGTAGAGCCGTCCGGATCCACAAGCACCTTTGATACATCAACACCGTCCTTCTTCAGACGATTCAGCATGCACTCGCCAAATCCATCCTTTCCTACTCCGGAAATAATACCACAGCTATGGCCCATTCTTGCCACGGTAGAAATCATAATGGCAGAAGAACCGGACGGATACGGTCCTGAAAACAGGGCTGTCTCATTCAGCGGCTTATCTACTTCTGTTCTCATAATCTCTACCAGGGTTTCTCCCATCGTCCAAATCTCAGCCAAGTGCTTTCACCGCCTTTTCTTTTTCTTCTTCAGACTTAAACTTCTGAATAAACTCCACAATTTCCTGATTCGGTCCCAGAATGGTCACATACTCCACACCGTGCTCCCAGTAAGGCAGAAATGCCGGTCCCTCACGGAACTCATAGCCTTCTTCCTTCAGTTCTTTTACACAAGCTACAATGTCAGTGCAGTTCAGAGCAATGTGATCAATAGCTCCGATTGTATTGGAGGCTCCGCCATCCTTTTCATAAGTCTCAATAATAATGTCTCCCCACTCAAAAAACTTGACCGGGTTTCCTCCATAGGTGGTTTCCCATTTCAGTTTGAATCCCAGGCCCAGATAAAACTTCGCGGTTTTTTCTATATCGTCTGTGGGAATTCCGATATGCTGATATCCGTCCACATACTGTGTAAGCATAACTGTAACCTCTCTTTCTGTGAATGCTGTAAAACAGGGAAGGCAGATAATTCCCTGTTCCATTATCTGGTCATGAAACTATCTGCCCCGGTTCTTTTTACTGATAAATACTTCTTAAAACTGCCGGTGCTTTTCCGGAGCAGTTAAACAGATCACTCTTGGATGCAATCTCAGCTGCAATCGCTTTCCGTCCCGGTCCTGCGATCTTACGGGGATCATACTCAGTCTCGGGAAGTGTCTTGATTGCTTCTCTTACTGCATCAGTATATACTTTCTTCAGTCCGGTTCCCACATTGATCTTACTCATACCCATAGCAACACATTTGCGGAAATCGTCATCCGGAACACCGGTTCCTCCATGAAGAACCAGAGCAACATCTGTCTTGCTGCGGATCTCCTCCAGAAGGTCAAAACGGATTTCCGGAGCTGCCTTATAGAAACCATGCGCTGTTCCGATTGCGATTGCAAGAGCATCGATTCCTGTCTTCTCTACAAACTCTGCTACCAGTGCGGGATCTGTATAAGCCTTTCCGGACTCTTCCACATGGATATTGTCCTCATGGCCTGCCAGCATTCCCAGCTCTGCTTCTACGGAGCATCCGTTAATGCCGTAGGGGCTGTGCTTATGTGCAAAGTCAGCAATCTCCTTTGATTTAGCAATATTAGTCTCGAAATCTTCCTGAGAAGCATCAATCATAACATTAGTAAATCCGGCAACAACTGCCTGCTTAATCTGCTCAAGATCTGTTGCATGATCCAGGTGAAGGCAAATCGGAACTTCAGGATAGGTCTTGGCAATACCCTTTGCAGTCTCTGCAATCAGTTCCAGGGAACCAATGTACTTAATAGCTCCCAGAGAAGCCATCAGAATGACAGGTGCGTTCTTCTCTCTGGCACCTTCTACAATTCCCACCATCTCCGGAATTGTGCTGAAGTTAAAAGCTCCTACTGCATATCTGTCTTCCGGCTTTGCATCTGCAGACGTTGCAAGTCTTACAGAATCGGCCATAATCTGTTTCATTGTTAATAATGGCATATCAATTCTCCTTTTCAATCACTTTCTCTGCGTTTCCCCAACACACAACAGCTTTGCTGCGCTTTACAGTTTCCCATCGATAGCCTTTTTCACCATAACATAGGCTCCATAGGCAACCACTTTATCATTCAGCTCTGATACGCGGATTCTGTCCTCGTCTACCTGGAAACAGGTATGTCTGTGGATCTCATTCATCATGTTATACCAGAAGTATCTTCCTGCCTTTACCATACCGCCGGCAAGTACGATAACGTCCGGATCAAACAGGTTAAAAAGATTGGACAGACCAACTCCGATATAATAGCCTTCCTGCTGCAGCATACTGATTGCATAAGGATCGCCCTGCTCTGCTGCGTCACTCAGAATTTTTCCGTTTATCTTCTCCGGATCATAATCAACAGCTTCAAAAGCCAGTGATTTGATTCCACATCTCATATCGCGTTTCATGCGATTATTTACGGCTGTTCCTGACGCATACAGTTCAAAACAGCCGCTGCCTCCGCAGCCGCATTTTGGACCTGCAAAATTAATGGATACATGACCAAATTCACCTGCAAAGCCGGAATGACCATGGAAAATCTCTCCGCCAATAGCGATTCCGCCGCCGCAGCCTGTGCTGATTGTCTGATAGAGAACCACGTTCTCTCCCTTTGCCACGCCTACATTGGCCTCGGCAAGCGCTCCCAGATTTCCATCATTTTCTACATAAACAGGAACACCAAATTCTTTCCGCAGCCGTTCTCCCAACGGGAAATTCTTCCATCCCATCATGGGAACATCCAGAATCAGGCCTGTCCTGTAATCCAGAGGACCGGGCGCGGCTACGCCTACGCCCACAATATCCTCTTTTTTCATTCCTGCCTCTTCCAGCACCTGATATGCCAGCTCTATGGTATTCTGAAATACTGCATTTTCGCCTTCGTAGGTTCTGGAGCTTTTTACGATAAAGTCAGTAACAGGCTCTCCCTGGTCATTGAATACAACAGCTGTTGTTTTTGTTCCGCCAATATCGATAATCAAAAAGTGTCTCATATGTACCAGCCCATTTACTTTATATTTTATTCAGATTTTTTCTTCTGAGCCATGTCAAGCATAACTGCCAGAATAATGATTACACCGATTACAACCTTCTGCCAGTAAGCGGAGATTTCCATCAGGGTCATACCATTATTGATAACTGCGATGATAGCGCATCCAAACATTGCTCTTGCTACAGAACCAGTACCACCGGAAAGAGAAGTTCCTCCAAGAACGGTTGCTGCGATAGCATACATCTCATAACCATCACCAGTATTCGGGTGTCCGTTATTTACCTTGGAAGCAGCTACGATACCTGCCAGACCTGCTGTAATTCCACAGATCATGTGGCACTTCAGAGTTACCAGCTTTGTATCAATACCACACATATGTGCCACAGAAGAGTTGGAACCTACTGCAAATACGTGACGGCCAAATACGGTCTTTGTCAGAATAATATGGAAAATCACAACTACGATAACTGTAAAGATTACGATAACCGGAATAATACCCGTCTTGAAACCTTCTGTCTTAATCAGACGACCTGCACCCAGTACGGAGAATCCATTCGGAAGACCGTAAACAGGGCCGCCGCCGGAGATGATATAGGCAAGTCCACGGAAGGCCTGCATCAGAGCCAGGGTACAAATCATGGGAACCAGTCCTCTGTAAGCGATCAGCCAGCCGATGAAAAGACCGATAACAGCTCCTGCTACAAGTCCTACCAGAATAGAAATTGCCATACATGCAAGGGTAGACTGTACGCCTGTAGCCAGCACTGCCTGTGCTGCCAGGATACCAGTGATAGCCATGGAAGAACCAACGCTGATATCGATACCGCCCAGAATAATTACATAGGTAAGTCCGGTTGCCAGAAGAGCATTCAGACACATCTGGCCGAACAGGTTAATAACATTTGCCGTTTTTAAGAAGGTACTGTTTCCGATAGAAAATCCGATAACAAGAAGTACCAGTACCACTACAACAATATTATCAGTGATTAACTGTTTTACATTCCCTTTTTTCATTTCCTTTTTTTCCTCTCTCTACATAAAGATTCATTTACTATGGTCTGTTCTGATGATTACATCCCACTTGCAGTCCGGCTTATTTTGCCTTCTTTTTGTCGGAACCATCAGTAACGGGGTTTGCAAGAGAAATCAGGTTCAGCTCTGTAATCTCGCTGCGTGTCAGTTCTCCTGTCAGACGTCCTTCTGACATAACATAAGCTCTGTCAGCCACCTTGATAATCTCCGGCATGTCTGAGGATACCATGATAATAGATCCGCCGGCTTCCACAAATTCATCCATCAAGGTGTAGAACTCTGCTCTTGCATTTACGTCGATACCCTTTGTAGGCTCGTCAAGGATCAACAGTTTTACGCCCGCTGCCAGCCATTTGGAAAGGATAACCTTCTGCTGATTTCCACCTGAAAGGTTCAGGCAAAGCGTCTGAATATTCGGCGCCTTGATTTTCAGCTTGCCCATATATTCCTCACTGGTCTGTTTCTCCCAGGGAACGTTTACAAAACCATTTTTTGCATGGAACGGAAGGTTCGGAAGGGCAATGTTTTCTTCAATATCTTTCTTAAGAAGAAGTCCTGTACGACGACGGTCTTCCGTAGCAAGTCCGATTCCGCGGCGAATCGCATCCGCCGGATTCTTAATATGTACTTCTTCTCCATTCAGAAATACTTTTCCGGATGTCAGCTTGGTTGCTCCAAAGATTGCTTCCATAACTTCCGTACGTCCTGCTCCTACCAGTCCGGAGAAAGCTACAATCTCACCTGCATTTGCATGGAAACTTACATTTTCGAACTTACCTTTCTGGCAGAGATTTTCAACACGAAGAACCTCTTCCTTGGCAGTATGCTCAGGTTTCACGAAAGCTCCCAGCTCACGGCCAACCATGCTGTTTACGATGGTCTGCTCATCTACATCCTTAATCATATATTCCGCAACCTTAAGACCATCACGGAAAATGGAACATCTTTCACAGATAATGGACAGCTCCGCCATACGATGGGTTACATAAATCATCGTGGTGTTTGCAGCCTTCATCTTGCGCACCTGCTCAAAAAGAGAATCTATCTCTTTCTCAGAAAGTGACGAGGTGGGCTCATCCAATACTACCACCTTTGCGTGTTTTGAAATAACCTTTGCAATTTCCACCATCTGCAGCTGTGCGGCAGTCAGTGTGGAGCAAAGTGTATGCGCATCAATCTCAAGTCCCATCTCATCCAATACGGCCTGCGCATCAGCCTCCATCTTTTTGCGATCCAGCAATCCGTTCTTCTGTCTCGGCTCGCATCCCAGATAGATGTTCTCGGCTACAGTCAGATGCGGAGCTATGGAAGTCTCCTGCTGGATAACAGCGATTCCGGCATCCAGAGCGTCCTTCGGGGTCTTGAAATTACATACCTTTCCGTCCAGCATCACTTCGCCTCTTGTAGGCTTGTAAATCGAAGCGATGATTTTAATCAGCGTAGATTTTCCGGCGCCGTTCTCACCAACCAGAGCATGGCACTCACCCGGGTAAAAATCTATGCTGATATCCTCCAGCGCTTTAACGCCCGGAAATTCCTTGGCAATATTCTTTACCTGTAAGACCGGTTCCATATCTGTCCTCCATTTCCTTTATTTTTGTTTAAAAAGAGGACCGGATTTCCTGTATCCGGCCCTCCCTTCTTCAGACCAATTTAACACTTAGTCCGTTTATTTTTCGTATTACTTAGTTAAGATAATCTGCTACGTTCTCAGCAGTTACAAGCTCACACTCGATAAGGTCTTTCTGCTCGCCTGCTACAGCGCCAGTCTGGAAGTACTCAGCAATCTTGTCTACGATACCGGAACCGATTCCAACCGGGTTCTGAGCAACTTCAGCTTCCCAAATCTTTCCTACTTCCGGATCTGCGATGTACTCACATGCGGTCTGTCCAGCGTCAAATCCAACAATCTTGGTGCTTGCGCCAGCAGACTGGATGGAAGCCAGAGCGCCGTAACCAGTCGGGTCACCTACTACGAAGATGTAGGAAAGGTCATCGCCGTACTGAGTAATCAGGTTCTGCATGATATCAGAAGCCTTTGCCTGATCGTTGTCAGCATCCTGAGACTCGATAAGAGTCAGATCCTTGCCGCCGTCGATAGCAGCCTGAATAGTCTCCTCGAAACCAGCCTGACGGTCTCTTGTGGACTGTGCAGAAGCGTAGGTAATGCAGCCTACAGTAGATCCTTCCGGAGCATGCTCTGCGATGTACTCACCAGCAGTAACACCACCTGCGTAGTTGTTGGATCCTACGAATGCAACATACTGATCCAGATACTCGTCATCCAGAGTACAGTCAAAGGTGAAGATCTCTACACCCTGCTCGTTAGCAGCCTGAATTGCAGGCATGGTTCCTGCCGGGTCATTTGCAGAAAGAGCAACTGCATCATATCCTGCTGCAACATAGTTGTTAATCAGGTCAGAGCAGATGTTTCCGTCCAGCTGCTGGTCTGCCAGAGTCGGCTCCGGAATTCCAAGAGCTTCGCACTGTGCAACGATACCCTCTTCAACGCTCTGATAGAATGCGTCATTCTCAGTACCTACGATGAAAGCCAGCTTCAGTTCAGAAAGATCCTTGGTCTCTCCTGCAGCATCTGCTGTCTCCTCTGTAGCAGCTGCATCCTCTGTGGTCTCCTCAGTTGTCTCAGCTGCAGTATCTGTAGCAGCGTCATTTCCGCCACCGCAAGCAGTCAGAGAAGCAACCATTGCTGCTGCAAACAATGCAGCCAGAATTCTCTTTTTCATCTTTTTCATCCTCCTAGATAAAAATTTTTTGAGTGTATTTTTTAATACTCCCTCGCAGGAGTATACACTTTCCTGTTACCAGTTTTCCTTATAGCATGCGCTTTCCTGTTACTCAATCCTTCGCTGCCGGATATTCGGTGCAGAGCAGACGATAGGGCGGCTCATCCTCTTCAATAGACGGATATCTTCCAAGAGGATTCTTGAACCGGTTGTCCGTATTGTCATCATTTGTCATGGAAACCTCTCCAATCAGAGACGGACCGCCTTCCGGAATGATGAATTCATGATACAGATACGGATAAAGAGTCATGCTCTCTCCCGGATGAAGCGTCACCTTGCTTCCTGCCGGCATTGTATACTGTCTTCCGTCCTGGCAAATCAGAACGTCGGTATCCAGATACTCTCCTGTTTCCGGATCTGCATTATAGAATGTGAAAATGATATCGTTTCCGCCGCGGTTAATGATGTCTTCCATCTTGTTCCAGTGGAAATGCATCGGAGATACCTGACCGGAATCGCACATCATGATTTTCTCTGCGTAAGGTTTTTTATACTTGGGATTATGTACGTTTCCATTGCGGATGGTAATCAGGGCCAGTCCCAGTGTATCAAAGTGTCCCTCGCCGTAATCTGTTACGTCCCATCCGAGAGCATTGTCACGAATCTCATCATACTCATGACCCTTCTCAGCCCATTCCTCGGGAGTGAAGCTTAAATACGGGGGCAGCGCAAATTTATACTCTGCCAGCAGCGCTTCAAATTTTTTGATAACTGCATTAATCTCAGATCTTTTCATTTTATTACTCCTCCTGCGCTTTCAGCGCGTTAATTTTTGCAATGATTTCTTCCAGTTTTTCTTTTCCTTCTATTATGGAAAACTTCAGTGTATTTGTTTCCTTTTCAAAAGGCTGCAGATAATGAACACTGTCATTTTCGATATGATACGTCTTGCCATATACACTGGAATTCGAAGGCTCCAGTCCCAGAACGTAATCACCTGAAGCCATGGACTTCCACTCCATGAAATAAGGAAGATTCTTCTGATTAAATGAAATCACAAGTCCCACATTCAGTTCGTGATTTGCTACCAGAACCATGGTGTCCAGATTTTTATCCGTCTTCATATCATGAATAAAGACATATTCCGGTTCATTATCTTTCGGAGAATCTATCTTATCCCAGTCTGACACGTGCTTTTCTGAAAACTCTTCTCTTCCTGTTACTTTTACAGATGGTACATACAATCTGCAGTTCTCATTCAGGAAAGGATAGCCCATATTGCAGTGATACAGCAGCATCAGCGGTTCAGGACGAAACGCCTGATTTTCTATCTCATCCGTTACAATAATGCTGTTTTCACCCAACACACTTTCAATTTTTCTGCGGAGCACCATGTTTTCTCCAAACAGTTCTGCTTCCCGCATTTCTCCGGAAATTACCAGGCGAACTTCATCGCCCTCCGTAACCACATCCGTGCATACATGCTCTGCAGGAGTGGTGCGCATTCTTCCATGCATAGGATAGTCTTTTCCGTCTATCGTACAGGGAGCGCATATATTTTCAAGTCCGCAGGTGAAAAACAGACCGCCCATGATACTTCTCTGAGCTTCCTGACCATTGGTATCATACTGGTTTCTTCCTTCCAGTCCCGGCTTGGCCAGAAATGTCATGTTCATTCCCTTATACGTTAAATCCGTAATATCCAGAGCCTTATCTGCTGCCGCATGAAAAAACAAATCTCCACATTTTGCTTCGATAGCATTCAAATGTTCCGCACGGCCTTCTTTATAAGTAATGGGGCGTGCATATACCAGCTGCTGAAGGCTTCCGCAATATTTCATCAGATTCACATCCATCGCTGTCTTCCTCTTTCGTCACTCGAGATTTGCGTGATATCTCCACAAACTCTTCATATCCAGTCCACGCTCGTCGATAATCATCTTTGCCACCACATCTCCGAAAAGCAGAAGGCTCTGCTCAAACAGGGATGTCATCGGCTGAATGGAATCAATCTCATCTTCCAGATAGTTCTTGGTTCTTACCGGTATGCGTACCATGAACTCGCATAAATCCTTCATTTCACTGTTCGGATTAGAACCGATATGTACGATTTTTGCTCCAATCGTATGTGCTTTTTTTGCAATTCCCAGCGGGAACAGAGAGCCGCCGCTTCCCGATCCTACTATAAGAAGATCATTTTCTGTGATTGCCGGCTCAGTGATTTCTCCTACATAATGAGTTTTAATCCCCAGATGAGCCAGTCTTTTACAGATAGCCTGCAGGGAAAGAAGCACTCTTCCAACGCCCACAAAATATACCTGATCCGCTTTCAATACAGCATCCACAAAACGCTCTACCGTTTCCTGGTCTACAGCCCCCAGAGCTCTGTCAATCTCTCCAAGCACATCCTTTACTGTCTGATTATAATGCTCACTGTAATATCCCATTTATTTCATCCTCCAGATTTTTCAGACTATTCAGGCTTCCCGTCTGATCTTCTTTACTGATACATGTGCTTCCTGCCACAAAAATATTAGCCTCTCCGGATGTACCGTAAGTGCGAATATTTTCCGGAGAAATCCGTCCGTCAAGAATCACTTTCGTATTCAGTCCTCTGGACTGAATCATCTCATGAAGATCCCGAATCTTTCTGGCGGAATACGGAGTCTGCGCCTCGCCTTTCACCTGTGCAAAGCCAGGATTAATCAGCATCAGCAGAACCGCATCACATTTATCAAGAATATACTCCAGTTCATACAGCGGTGTAGAAGGTTTCAGGGCTACTCCTGCGCGAATCCCTTTACTGTGAATGTAATTCAGCATTCCATCTACATGATCGCAGGTTTCTATGTGAAACACAATCTGAGAAACCCCTGCTTCAATCAGTTCATCGATAAAAAACTGCGGATCTTTTACCATGACATGTGCTTCCAGCTCCAGATTGGTCTTTTTTGCAATCTGTTTCACCGTATCCAGTCCCAGCGGCATGCTCGGACTGAAATGGCCGTCCAGAATGTCCACATGGATCATCTCCAGTCCGGCTTCTTCAATCAATCTGCACTGCTGCTCCAGATTACACATATCCAGCGTAATCATGGATGGAGATATATGGCACGACTTCTTCCACACGTTTTCCTTCATTTTCATCCGTCTCCTGTTCCAAATGGCTATGCCTTGAAAATCTATTAGTGCATTCGCCTTACTAACTAACCTAAAAATACTATAACCGTTTTGGTGTCGCTTGTCAATATCATCAATCATTTTTTACATTTATCACAATTTTTCAATATTTTTTTGTGTATTTTGCTCAATCTTCTTTCAAACAGAATTCTCAGATATTGACATTCCTGTTTTACGCTGTGTTCATGTTTATTCTTTCGCCAGAACAGCCAATATTTTTAATTTCATCAACAGCCTCTGAATTTCTGTCCGTATCTCTCCATACAAAAACAGGTTCTGACATGATTTCACTCTTTTGTCAGAACCTGTTTATCTTATTTTTCTGCTGTTTTCAGCTCAGTAATTCTCCTTCAAATGTCTTGTTTATTGCATTGCAGACAGCGCCAAGAACCATCGCCTTTTCCAGAAAACTTACTTTTCTGACCAGTGTCCGCGTTTTTCTGTTGGAGAATTTTCTCTCATTTACTGTATTCTCGAGGATTGTAAGATATCGTTCCGGCCAGTATACGCCTCCCAGTCCCAAAAGAATAATTTCAAAATTCATAATATTCTCCAGACTGACAATAGCACTGGACAGATCCGCCAGCATTTCCTCCATAATCGCCCGTACCTTAGGGTTATCATCCATTCTGCAGATTGCCTGATAATCTTTTTTCTTTCCCAGAACCTCTTCTACTTTTTTTTCAATCACTTCTGTCCCGACATAGGTCTCAAGACATCCCAGATTACCGCACATGCTGCATTTATTTCCATGATGATCAATAGACACATGACCTATCTCCGGGGGATAACCTGAATTACTTTCAAAACGTCGTCCACCTGTTATAATGCCGCTTCCAAAGCCTTCGTCCACACCTATTACAAGCATATCCTGATAATCCCTGCCGCTTCCGTACAGCTGCTCCAGCAGTGCCAGACTCTGTACGTCATGATCCAGAAAAACAGGAAGTCCGTATTTTTTCCTTAAAGGCTCTGTAACAGATACATTTTTAATACCGTGGAAGTAACCGGGGTTAATAATCTTTCCTTTTTTCACATCTACCGGTCCCGGTGTAGATACACCAATCCCGATGACATCCTCTCTGCCTTCCAACATATGATCCAAAAGACTGATAACCGCTCCCATCAGTTCTTCTGCACCGCTCCAGTCCCGTTCCACGCGCTCATATTTGTACATCTTGAGAGTAAGGTCGCACAGAACCGCCTCTGCGTATCCGCGTCCCATAACTACGCCCGCATATTTGGGTGAATCAGGTCCAATCTCAAGCTTTACCGGACTTCTCCCCTGCTCTTTTGCGGTTTCTTCCGTTTCTTTTTCTTTCTCAGCTTCCGTAAGATATCCTTTTTCGAGCAGTTTATTGACAATCGCAGAAATTCCTGTTTTTGTCAATCCCATCTCCCGGGCAAGTTCTACTCTGGACATACAACGCTCCGTTGCAATATGCTGAAGCACCAGTCCTCTGTTTCTCTTTTTCAGATAGTCTTTGTTAACACCTGATCTGGACATGGCTTAAGCATTCTCGGAGAGAAATTTTTCAATCTTTTCTCTGGTAGGAAGAGATGCAATAGCGCCTTTCTCACGGACTGACAGAGAACCGCTTACATTGCCATATCTCACCGCATATTTCAAAATATCCATGCTCAAATCCTTCCGGCAGGATACGCCCTGATTCAGCACGCAGGACAGCAAACCACCCCAGAACGCATCTCCTGCGCCTGTTGTATCTGCTACTTTGTCTACCGGATATCCCGGAACTTCACAGGACTGTCCATCATAGAACAGCTCTGCACCGCCTCCGCCCAGTGTAAGAACCGCTACTGCAATATCATATTCTTTCATGATATTCAAAATATTGTCATGACCGCCCACCATATCAATCTCTTCTTCAGACAGCTTCAGAAAATCAACATATTTCAGAATAGAAAGTACTTTCTTTGTGCAGGCGTCTTTATCATCATTCCACATCAGATTACGGTAGTTGATATCAAATCCCACCAGCTTTCCAAGCTCATGCGCTCTCTGCATAGCATATTCTGTAGCTTCCACTGCCTTGCCTGCAGATAAGGAACAGGATCCTGCCTGGACAATCCGGCATGTCTTCAGATCCTCATCTTTAATCTCGCTTTTGTCCAGCATCATATCAGCACCTGGCTTTCTGGCGAAGGTAAAGCTCCTGTCATTATTCTCATCCAGAGAGACAAACGCCATCGTAGTAATGGCATCCTTTGCCATTTCCGGTGCAAGAGGAGTTACACCGTTATCGCGCAGAGTTTTCAGCAGAAACTTTCCAAAATCATCCTCTCCCACTTTGCAGTAAATTCCGGATTCCAATCCATTTCTGGCTGCAGCAATTGCAACATTTGCCGGAGCTCCGCCCGCATTTCTGACATAGCTTGCTTCTTCCTGTCCAGGTATAAAATCAATCACCATTTCACCAATTGTTATAAAATCCATAGTCCCTCCTGTATTCCTCCCGCCTTCCGGTTCTGGAAAAGTCAAAGCCTCTTCAGCCGGAATATGCATATTTTTAATAAGATCATACCAAGTAGAGAGGAAATGTCAATCATTTTTTGTACCTGTACAGTATCACAGGCAAAACGCTCAGTGCAGCGCCAAGCAAAATCAGATAAAACGATATCCGGGTGTAGTCCCCTGTCGGTACCTTGTCTGTCTTCTGTGGAGTCTGATTTTTCCCCGTTTCGGTCACCTTCCGCTTTTCTACAACTGTCTGCGTCCTGTCCTCTTCTGCGTAGCTGACTCCCTGTTTATTCCCCTGCAGAACCACTCTGTTTTCCAATATATTCAAATCATCTGCCTTCTTTACCTGTACCAGATATTCCGGTTTTTCCAGCTCCGTAAAGCCCTTATTCACAGTCCCGAACCGATACTGAAACGCCGTTACTTCTTCACCTTCTTCCAGTCCCAGCTCTGCTGTCAGAAGCCTCTGCTCCGTATCTGCCGGAATCTGATCTTTCCACAAACGGTACGTTTCGTTCTGGTTGGTCTGATACCAGATGCTGTAACTGTCTGCGTCCTTCTGTCCCGTAAAGGCGCCCGTCCGCAGTTCTGTGAGTATCACCTGTTCCGGAAGCATATCTGTCAGAGTGAAGTTGTCTACCGCACAGTTTCCCGCATTCCGGACTTTCTCTATCACATACCAGAAGCTCTCCTGCTCTTTTACCGTTTCCGGCGCAGATTTCTTCACTTCAATCCTCACATCATCCGGCTGGTCTTCTATCTGCAGGCTTACTTTTGCAGTCTCTCCTTTCTCTGCGTTTTCGTCAAAGTCAAATCCCGGTCTTTCCTCTGAAAGCCGGTATCCTTCCGGCGCGGCCAGTTCCTGTACTGCGTACCTGTACCCGAACGGCAGGTCTGACTCAAACACAGCCTGTCCGTCTTCTCCGGTTTCACTGCTTTCCAGAAGAGTGCCCTTTCTGACAATCACATCGCCTTTTCCGTTCTGGATATCCTCTTCTGTATACAGTCCGATAAGGGCTCCCGATAAGGTTTCTCCTGTTTCCAAATCTGTTTTCATTACTTCTATCCGGATTTTCTGTCTCGGGTTTGTCCATTCCAGGATTCCTTCCGCAGCCGGTACCGGATCGGTATAACCGTCCACCCAGGCCAGCGTAAAGGCTCTGGGCTCCGCATCCCGGATGTAGCCATTAAGCGCCGCCGTCTCTGTAATCTCGTAGCTTCCCGGATACAGACCTGTAAACTCTGCAATTCCCAGGCTGTCTGTCTGCTTCACCGCCGGGCTTTGGATGCCCCTGACTTTTTCCGCCACGATATCGCCTTTCCGGAATACCAGACCGGTCACTCCATCCGGATGATAAATATCCTCCGCCGCGGTTACGGTAAATTCCACGCCTGAAAGAGCCTTTCTTCCATAGCGGAAGACAGATTTCACCAGGGTTCCCAGCTTATCAGTCAGAGTCCAGCTCTCCAGTACCTCACCGTCCTTATTGACCTGTACCTCTCCCGTTATAAAGGGATTCTCCAGAATGATTTCTGTTGTCTCCGGAATGGATGTCTTATCTGCTTTCCCGTCTTCTGTCACTTCCGTCCTTACGTCGGAAAGCATAAAGCTTACCTGTGTCCCCTGGGGTTCTCCCAGAACCGCATTGCCTGAAACAGCAGAAGCCCCTGTAAAATTCACAAGGTAGCCTGTCCTTGGAACATTCTCTGTGATAGTATACTGGGTGTCCGGCTCAAGTCCTTTCACAACATAGCCTCCGTCCGCCCTGGTGATCCATGCCTGTATCGGATTTCCCGCAGGGTCTGTGATCTGCAGGGAGGCATCCGCCAGCTCATTTCCGGTCATATCGTCCACCAGGCGGATCCGGACTGCCGTAACAGCATTCTCCACATAGTCCCGGAAAGACAGATAATGTACATTGTCATTGTGTTCTGCCTTATTTACCTCAAAAATAATCTCCTTTCCGCTGCTGTAATGGCCTGCAGGGGCCTTCGTTTCCGCAATCCGGTATCGTCCGACAGGTACGTCTGTCTCAAACCGGGCAATGCCGTTTTCTCCTGAAACCGCTGTCTCAATCTCCTGTCCTTTTTCATAAATCACCACCCCGTGAAGATTCTTCACCTCCTCTTCGGCATACAGGGTAAACTCCGCTCCCGCCTGTACACTCCGGATTCCTTCATCCAGGCTGTACTTGACCACTGCCATACCTGCAGGCACGGTTTCCACGTAAACAATCTCCTCATCCCGATCAGATACCGGCTGCTTTGGCAG
Organism: uncultured Merdimonas sp.; assembly: GCA_944378225.1. Taxonomy (GTDB): domain Bacteria; phylum Bacillota; class Clostridia; order Lachnospirales; family Lachnospiraceae; genus Laedolimicola. Next base: position 4,721 of record CALWGE010000010.1, on the reverse strand, counting down.
ATAATTAGGCGTTCCATCCGGGAGCTCCGGCACAGCCGGGTCAACGGCCGGTTCTGCAATTCCCTGTACCGTTACGATATTTTTCAGCGCAGTTCCGGCCTTTTCATCCTCCGGAATGACATAGTCAAAAGTCAGCGCTACGCTCTCCCCTATGGCAAGTCCGCCGATCTGCGCCATTGCCCCTGAGAAAGTTCCCTTTGTGCTGCTCACGAAGCTTCCGTCTTTCAGAAGCTGTTCTTCCACCGCCACGTCTGTCAGTCCGCAGTTTCCCGTATTGGTCACCACAATGGTATAATGGGCAGTCTCGCCCGGCCGGTACACCTGCCGGTCTGCCTTCTTGGTAATGGTGATATCTGCATCCCGCACCAGAATGATTTCCTCGTCCTCATCACGGACCGGCTTTTCCGGGTCGTCTGTCTCTCCTTCTGCGGTAACCAGATTTTCCACCGTTCCGGCTCTGGCGTCTTTTGGAATCTCATATTCATACCGAAGCACGGTTTTTCCACCTGCAGCCAGCGTATCGACAGTCAGGCTTCCGTCTTCATTGACACGAATCCCTTTCGCTTCTTTCTGTGCTTTTGTAAGCACAAAAATTCCGCCCAGAGAATCCTTTACCTGGACATTTTTCAGCTCCTGCGTTCCCGGATTCAGGACTTCGATGGTATAAACAGCCATCTCGCCCGGGCGGTACATGCGCTTGCCCGCCGTCTTTTTCACCAGAATCTCAGCCCCTCTTACAAAAACCTTTTCCAGGTCGGAATCCTCCGGCTCTGTATAGGAGGAAGGGTCTACCGTCACCGGCTGCCCGTAAGCATCCGTTCCCGGGTCAGGAATCACCGGCATTCCGATTGCCTGAACCATATTGTCAATCCGGCTGCCAGGGAGCGCGTCTTCCGGTATTGCATATTCATAGCTAAATTCTTTGGTCTCGCCCACCGCCAGCGAATCAATCACTTTGATCTGCCCGCCGGCCAGGCTGTCATCCACCCGGACATTCGAAAGCTCCACATCCCCGGTATTGGTCACGGCAATCTGATAGGCTACCGTCTCCCCCGGTTCGTAAATGTCTTTGTCCGCATGCTTCGTAACTTCCACTGCCGGGTGATAGATAACTTCCATAGGGTCCGGCTTCTCCGGCTGTTCCGGAGGAGTCTCGATTTCCTGCTTTGCGTTTTCATACTTCACCTCCACGGTTACAGTTTCTTCCGGCTGCCCGGACAATTCTCCGGACGCCGCCACACGGACAGACTGTATACACGCAGTCTTGTCCCGGTAATATCCAACAGGAGCCTTTACTTCAATCACTTCGTATTCTCCCGTGGGCAGTCCGGTCAGCTTTACCAGCCCCTCCTCATTGGTGCGGAGCACCCGGCTTACCGGAGTGCCGCCAAACCGTGTTTCATTGGCTTTTATCTCCTCTTCGGAGGGAATCTGCCGCTCCGTCTGAGAGCCATGCTCCTGATAGAAAGCCTCGATCTCTTCTTGGAAAGCGTCTTTTTCATGCTTTACGCCAAGATATCCACTCACATCCACCAGTTCGCCGGTGTTGTCCACAATCGCCAGTTCATAATTCTTCAGTATCAGCTCCTGACTGCCAGAACTACTGATACCTGACTCTTTCATGTCTGCATACTCATCCAGCACCACAGCACCAGCCTCAAATAATGTTCCTGTATAGCCGTCCGGATACACGATGTCCTCTTTCGCCCGCAGCACATACTCCGCGCCCGGCAGTCCTTTTATCTCATAAACAGGAGTTTCCAGAAGGTTTCCGTTCTCATCTGTGGTGCTCGTTGTAGCGACGGCTTCTTCTCCTGTCTTTTCGATAGTCAGTTCCCCCAGAAGAGGCTTATTGAACACGCTGACAATCTGCAGTTCTTTCGTATCCAGCACGGTAAACCGGATGGAATCGGAGACTGCTCCGCTTTCTTCTGCATAGGTTTTCTCAAGCTCGGTTCCTTCTTTGGATGTCTCAAAGTCCTCCCGGATGTAAAGATTCCGGTGATAACCCTCCCGGCTTACCAGTTCTTTTAAGGTATAGGTCTTTCCGGTTTCCAGTCCCTGAATCACCGGATTTCCTTCATGCACGGTCAGGAAAGTGGTAAAGGGATTTCCCTCTTCGTCCAGAACCGTCAGCTGCGCTCCGTCCAGCTCCACCTCTGTGTAATAGTCCATCAGATTAATCTGGACCCGGATAGGCGCGTTTTTCACTGTATCTGTAAAGGTCAGAGCTTCCCTCTGATCACTCTGCCAGGAAGCGTCCACATCAATCCTCGTATTGCCGGAGGCGTACCCAAAGGGCGCTTTCAGTTCCTTCACATAATACTGTGTCAGCGGTAAATCCGGCGCAAAGATGGCGCTCTGTACCCTTTCCTTCCCGGATTCGTCTGTCTGAACCGTCGTCTCTGCTGTGGCAAGCAGCGTTCCTGCCTTCACCACGGTCTTTCCTTTGTAATTCTGGATGTCTTCTGCCGCATAGAGTCCGAAGACTGCTCCCGCAAGAGGCGTTCCTGTCTCCTGATCCTGCTTTTCGATGGCGATCTTCACCTTCTGTCTGGGATTGGTATAGGAAGTATCCCGGTAAATGACCGGAACCTCCTGTCCCGCATAGACAATTGTAATCTCCCTGGGCTTCGCGTTTTCTTCGCTTAAGGCAAAGCCTTCTCCGGCTGATATCTGGGTTACGGTATACTTCCCAAGGGGCAGTCCCTTTGCAACTTCCGTTCCTTCCCAGTCCTCCTGCCCGGTCCAGGTCTTTCCTTCTGCGTCTGTAGTCAGTGTCATCACCAGTTCGCCCTCTGTAAAGAGACACTCTGCATTCGCTCCGCCCTCCGGACTGTAAATGTCTTCCGCAGCCCGGATTTCAAACTGTGCCCCCTCTATGGGCTGCAGTTCATAGGCAAACACGTAGTCCCGGTACTCACTGAGCTCTGCCTCGGTCATTCCCTGTTCATCCGGCACATCCAGGCCAATCAGACCTTTCACATAGCCGAAGAACCGGCTGAGCGCATCCCCCAGACGGGTAAGAATGGTGCTGCCCTCCTGGGCTGCAGAAACCAGCTTCTCTCCTTCTGCATAGATGGAGATCTTACCCACTGCCGGATCGTTCTGCTGTCTGGCTGTGACAAGGTAGGCTCCAATGCTGCTGTCATAAACGGCTTCCCCGGATGACACCACAAACCGCGTCACTCCCTGGGGAGTTTCTTTCCACCTGCCGCTTTCTTCCGTCTCATAATAGGTTTTATTTCCGGTCTTAAGTGATTCATCCTTTGCAATCACACCCTCATGGCCCTGGAGTACATAGCCTTCCGGGGCAGAGATTTCCTGAAGTTCATAGGTTCCTGCCGGAAGCTCCCGGGGCGTCTCGATATAGACATTTGCTGTCTCATCCTCCTCCGCGGGAATGAACTTCGTGGTATAGGGATGGGCTTCTGTGCCAAGGTATACCCCCTGACTGTACTGCACCACCAGATCTCCATACTTTTCTTTATAAGCATTTTTCTGGGCTGTGGTCATCTCTTTGGTATAATAATCAGACCAGGCTCCGTCCACATCACGAATGAGGTAGGACGCACCTTCCTTCAATACCGGCTTTTTACTCTGACTGTCCACCTTTTCAATCCGCACAAGGGCCGTCACCGGACGGTCCATCAGGAGCACCAGCTCCTCAAGAGGCTTCCCCTGTCCGTCTCCGTCCACGGTACCGTCCTCCCCGTCCTCCTGCACATGAATCACGAAGGGCCGGGTGGCAATCCGGTTTTCCGGTACGGTGGTCTCGATTACCACATAGCGCCCGTAAGGCAGCTTCGGCGTTGTTACGATTCCCTTAGCATCACTCTCAAGTTCCGCCACAAAGTAGGCGTTTTCATTATCCGTATAGTCTGAAATATCATAGCGTGTTCCGTCGCTGTAAGTGACAGTCTTCTTAAGCCTGCCGCTCTTTACATCTTCGCTGTCTGCCTCATCAAAGACAATGGCAGGCCGAAGCTGCCGGAACGCGGAATAATCCAGAGTTGTAGGATCCCTGTATGCATCCATGACTGCCTGGGGCAGTTCCTCATCTGAAACCTCCGCAAAGGCTCCCTCTGCCAGATCGGATACCAGATATACGGAAAACTTCGCCCCCTCCAGAGGATCCAGCCTGTCCGCATTGTCGGTACCCGTCACCTTATAAAAGGTCAGGGCCTGCTTTTTCACCTGCTCATAAACCGGATACCCGGAAATCTCCACCTCCGGGACCTTCTCTCCCTGCCAGGTCAGTTCAAACGAATACTGTTTCGGGTCCACGAGATAGCCTTCACTGGCTTCTTCCTCTTTCAGATAATAGCTTCCCAGCTCCAGCCCCTCGACCACAATGGTACAGCCGGAACCGGTTTCCATCACGGCTGTCCCTTCCGGATCCTGCCGGTAAGTACGCACACCCTCTTTGGCTCCCACATAGCTGACCCGGATTTCCTCATCCTTTTTGTGAAGGACCGTGCCGCTCTGGTCCGGATGCAGGATATCTTCCGCAGCATACAGCCGGTAAACCGCGCCGTTTAAATGCGCGTCTCCCTGGGGAACAGATTCCTCTGCCTCCAGATCCTGCTTGGTAAAACTGATTTTCCCCAGCACTCTCTGGTCTCCAAAGGTCCCGTCCGGCTGATTGGATATGGAAATGACAGATCCATTCTTATCTTTATCCGGGGAAATCGAAAAATCATACACGTTCTTGTCCGCAT
>CALWGE010000009.1 GCA_944378225.1 uncultured Merdimonas sp. | reverse complement strand
TTGTCTCTTTCGAGAACTCTTTGCTGTCTCACGAGACAGCTTAGTTAATTTACCACATCTAAAAAGGATTGTCAACAACTTTTTTAACTTTTTTCTTACTTTTTTTCAGCGCCCTATTTGCGGAGCCCGAAGCTTCAGGACCTGCATCTCCCAAAGGACTGCAGGCCCCAGGCCCAACCCGCTCTTACGCTTTTCGATAAAGGGTACTTCCTTCTTTAATGGTTTCCAGAACCTGAATATCGCGAATCTGCATTTTATCCTCTTTTAAAGGATTGCGATCCAGAATAACCATATCTGCCACTTTTCCCTCCTCCAGGCTTCCCTTTCGGTCTTCCTCATGATAAGCATAAGCTCCGTGAATGGTGACTCCTTTCAGAGCTTCATATACACTGATGCACTGATCCTGTCCTATCGGCTGACCGCTTCTTGTAATCCTGTTTACTGCACACCAGACGGTATGAAGTACATCCGGCTCAACTACCGGCTCGTCCTGATGAAAATTGTAAATCAGGCCCCGATCTGCCGCCCACCGGACCGGACTGATGTGCGCTCCTCTCACAGGACCTAGATTTTTCAGATGAACATCTCCCCAGTACCAGGTGTGAGCAACAAAAACAGACGGAATCATGCCAAACTCTTTCATCTTATTCAGCTGATCCTCCCGCACCGTCTGGCAATGAATCATCACCGGGCGCAGGCTGCGGATTTTCTCCGGGTTTTCTGCAGACTTTGCCGCCGCTTTCTCAAAAGCCCTCAGATACTGATCGGATGCCGCATCTCCGTTACAGTGGGCAAGAAGCTGACATCCCTTTTCTACAGCCGCTTCCACCCAGCGGTCTGTTTCTTCCTGGGAATGAGCCGGATAGCCGCAGTATTCATTCTCTCCTTCATAAGGCTTTGAAAGCCAGGCCGAACGTCCCTGAGGCGATCCATCCAAAATAATCTTCTCCCCTCCGATTTTCAGACGCTTATAATACTGATTGTGATAAGCCGGATAAGCACGAACCGCGTCATCAAACTCATCTGCCAGAATATAGGAGACCACATCCAGGCAGAATACTCCCTGTTCCGCACAGGCTGCCAGGCCCTGAAATCCCGCAGTATTCGTAGCCCCGTCCTGCACTGTGGTAATTCCATATTTCAGATAAATCTGCTGTGCCTTCTTAAGCTGTTCCCCAAAATCTGCTTTTACCCGGGAAAATACCCAGAGCAGCACCTTTACCATGGCCGGAACCTCTTCTATATAGCCATTCGGCGTTCCATCCTTTTCCCGTCCAAACTTTCCCCCCTCCGGATCCGGCGTGTCTGCCGTAATACCGCACTCCCGAAGAAGAGCGCTGTTAGCCACGCACATATGCCCCGATGTATGAAGGATACAGATTGGAATGGTATCCGACACTTGATCCAGAACTTCTTTTGTAGGGTGCTCCTGCTCATCCAGGAAATTATGGTCATACCCATAACCCGCCAGTACGCTTCCCTCTCCCAGATTCTTTTCTTCTTTATAAGAAAGCAGTGTGTCCACAATTTCATGAAAGCTGGTACATTTACCCAGATTTGCAAAAGCTGTATACTGAGCCAGCATGGCAATGTGCCCATGCGGATCAATAAAAGAAGGCATCAGTGTCCTGCCCTTCAGATTAATCTTCTCCGCATCCGGCTGACAGAGGCTGCGAGCCTCTTCTAAGGCTCCCACAAAAGTAATTTTCCCATCTGTAACAAGCAGCGCCTCCGGCGCGTCCGACTCCGCCCTCATGGTGATAATATCTCCGCCATAATATAATCTCTGCATGAAAACGTTTCTCCTTTCTCTTTGTCCCCGGAAACGCCGACCGGACAAAATCGGCGTTTCCGCACCTGGTGTACCAGCACCCGGACAGCTTCTTAAATATCAGTATACACAAATTTGGTCCAAAGACACAGTCCCCGGACCAAATTTACTCAAATCTTCTTTATAAAGGTACAGTTTATTTCAATTCAGGCCAGTATTCTTTGTTAGCCTCAATCATATCATCCAGAATCTCTTTGGCCACCTTCATGCTGGGCACTGTCTTGTTGAGAGTAAAGGCCTTCAGTACCTTCTCATAAGATCCTTCAATGCATCCCTCTACCAGCAGTTTCTCGCAGTTCAGCTGCTGCATCATCAGGCCCTGCTGGAACAGCGGAATCTCATCCTGGGCAATCACCTCCGGTCCTTTTTTGCCGATGTAGGCCGGAACCTCAACCATAGCATCATAGGGCATGTTCGGAATTGCCCCGCGGTTTTCGGTAATTACCAGGAAACGGGCCTTCGTATCATTCTTGAGAGCGATAGCCAGATCCGCAATCCAGTCTCCATGGCTTCCCGCATAAAATACACTTTCATCAATCTCTCCGGTAGCCAGATAACGATCAATTCCGTCAAAGAGATTTTTCTCCCTTGTTTCCATAACCTCATTGGCCCGGGTACGTTCAGGATCTGAATGCTCTACGAATTCCTTCTGCTGCAGATAATAATTCAGATAGGTATTAGGCAATGTCTCCGGGAAATTCTGCATCATTTCATAAATTCCCTTCCACACATAATACCAGCTGCCTTTTGTATGCCGGTTTGCTCCGCCCTTACTGGTAAGAGCCTGCTTATCCTTTAAGTATGCTGCCGGAAGAAGGATTTCCTGCTCCATAATGTACTCCCGCAGTCTGGGCATTACATCCTCGCCCTTATATTCAATAGAAGTAAACCATCCAAAATGATTCAGTCCGTAATAGTCATAGACAAGATCCTTTTTGTCGACCTCCAGCGCAGCCGCTACCACATCAATAATGGCAATCGGCATATCACAGATATTAATAATCCGGGCGTTGGGCCGCAGCTTTCTGCAGGCTTCAGACACGATAGAAGCCGGATTGGAATAATTGAGAATCCAGTAATTCGGCTTCGCATATTTTTCCACATCATCAATCACCTTAATCATCGGGAAAATGGTACGCATTCCATACGCCATTCCGCCGCAGCCACAGGTCTCCTGTCCTACGCAGCCATGTCTGAGAGGAATCTTTTCATCCTGCTCACGCATAGCATATTTTCCCACACGCATCTGGGCAAAGATGAAATCCGCATCGGTATAAGCTTCCTTCTCATCATAAGTGACTGTAAGCTTGATTCCGCACTTCAGATCCTCATCCAGAATCCATTTCACCAGAACCCCCAGTTTATCCTGCCGCTCTTTATCCACGTCAAAAAGTCGGATTTCATCTACCTCCAGCTCATCCTTGCGCAGAGCAATAGATTTTACAATTCCGGGCGTAAAAGTACTTCCGCCTCCAACAATAGTAATAATCATCTCATTTTCCTCCTGACTTCTGTCATTTATGATTTATGTAGTTATATGGTTTTCATATAATCCTCTACTGCGTTTCGCAGCTCAGCCACCTGCAGTCCGATGATAATCTGAATATCATCACCTTTTTTGACAATTCCACTGTTGGGAACCTTATTGATCAGTTCATCCTTCAAAAGGGACGGATCCTTCACATTCACTCGCAGGCGGGTAAAGCAGTTTTCCGTACTGTTAATGTTCTCTTTTCCCCCAAGACCTTCTACCAGACTTGCCACATTAGCTGTCAGCGCGTTTGTCTTGGAGCTCTTCTTTGTACTTACAGCCGCAGCGGCATCTCCCATATCGGAAGCACCTGCATCTTCCCGCCCCGGTGTCTTCAGGTTCAGCTTTTTAATCAGGAAGCTGAAAAGTACAAAGTACACAAGAATCTGAATCACAGCCAGAACATACATCATGGGCCAGTTGGTCTTCTCCGTACCTGCAGCCAGGTTTGTAAGGAAAGATGTGATAATATTTCCGCCACAGAATGCAGTTACATCAAGTATTTTCAAAAGGGCAACGAATAATCCGGCAATTGCTGCATGCAGCACGAAGAGTACAGGCGCAGCAAAAATAAACATAAAATCAATAGGCTCTGTAATACCTGCAATACAGGAAGTGATTACCAGAGGAATCAGGGTTGCACGCACACGCTTCTTATTCTCCGGCCGTGCAGTATGAATAAAGGCCGCCGTAATACCAATATAACCAAACATCTTGGTAAATCCTGTAGCCATGTAAAAAATACTGTCGGACATCTTGGTCACATCGGGCATATTTAACTGTGTCATGGCAATAGCATAGGCTCCTGCCACGGTGGTATCACCAACCTGCATAACTCCGCCCAGATCTGAAAACTGGAAGGGCGTATACACCAGATGATGCAGTCCGGTGGGAATGAGCAGTCTTTCCAGGAAACCATACAGGAAAAGCCCGAAAGCGCCGCTTTGACTGATAACATTTGCCAGAGCAGAAATGCCAGACTGTACCACAGGCCATACCAGATTGCCGACTGCGCCAAAGGCCATGGATACAAAAATCATAATCAGAAAGGAAAAGCGCACACCGGAAAAAATCTGCATGGCACCCTGAAACTGCTTGCTGCAGGTACGCTTATAAACATAGGCTGTCAGACATCCCAGAATAATACCGCCGAATACACTCATGTCCACACACTGAATACCGAGAATCTCTGTCTGTCCCGTTCCAATCAGACCCAGCATCTCGGAAGGCTCCGCCAGCTGCCCCATGGTGCTCAGCAGAACATTTGATGTTGTCAGGTACATGAGGTAGGACATAAATCCGATAATTCCCGCATGGTGTTTGTCCTTCGTGGCCATAGCTGCCGGGATTCCAATGGCAAACAGAACTGCCAGGTTATTTACAATCACATAAACCGTCTGATACATCAGATTTCCGATAATCTGAATGGGCGCCCACTTCAGGAACGGCAGAGCGCCGGAAATCGCAGGGTTGGTAATCAGCGCGCCAATTGCCAGAATCAGACCGCCTACTGACAGGAACATCAGCGGCTGCAGCATTGCTTTGGAAAAGTTCTCCAAGGCATTCATCACTTTTTTCTTCATAACAGTATTTCTCCTTTGATAACAACTCTTTAAAATCAGTTAATAAAATATCTTACTCAGATGCACCAGCAGATACACCTCTTCCTGGGCGTTCAGGGTATGGTTGAAATTTTCCCGGATATATTCCTTCAGCCGTTCCATACAGCTTCTGTTTCTTTCATGCTTTTTCAGAAGCATTTCATGCAGGCCTTCCATATCATCATCAGACCACTGTATCTGCTGAAAAATACGCTGGGCCAGAAACTTCAGATGAGTCGTAAGACGTACCGTATCAATCTGGTCCGGATCGAGCTCTGCTCCGTAGGTTTCGCGGATAATATCCATACAGCCCTTTGTAAGTTTCAGAGTATTGTAGGTCATTTCCCGGTTCATAGATGCGCTTGCAAGCTGCAATGCAATGTACCCGGCCTCATAATCCGGCAGTCTTACGCCGCAGCGGGATTCAATCCGGTCAATGGCCCATCTCCCCGCTTCAAATTCTCTTGGATAGAGGAGTCTGGTTTCTGCCAGCATCAGATATGGCAGCTCAATCCCCTGCCGGCATCGTTCGATGGCAAAACAGATATGATCAATCAGGGATACCAGAAGCTGATCTTTCAGTTCCAGACCCTTTCCCCTTGCATATTTCAGAATATCCTCCGATGCGTGGACCGCCTCAGGACTGGCATCCTTCATAAGCTGTAAAAATTTTGTCTGAAACTCACTCTGAATATAATAAACTTTTTCTATCTTCCGCTCATCAATGGTGTCTCCGGGTCTTTTGGCAAAACCAACTCCCGCCCCAACCAGAACGACCTCGCGCCCGTCCGGTTTCACCGCTGATACCGCGTTATTGTTGTATACCTTAACGGCTTCCATGTTCTTTAAAATCCCCACTTATCATTTATCAGCGGCTGCACTCAATAATCGTATCGATACTTTTTTTCACCTGCTGTCCGTCTGCCAGTATTTTATAGCTGTACTCTGCAGGATTCAGGAGAATCAGCATGGTAGTCATATCCACCCCTTTCTCCTTCATCAGACTGGCATCAAAACGAATCACCGGTTCGCCCTTTTTAATTATACTTCCCTGAGAGGCCAGCGCCTGAAAGCCCTCTCCCTTCAGTGCAACCGTATCAATCCCTATATGTACCATCAGTTCCAGTCCGTCATCCCTTGTCATGCCAAAGGCATGAAGGGTTTCTGCTATCATGGAAAGCGTTCCATCACAAGGAGCTGTAATCACACAGTCCTCCGGAATAATTGCAACTCCATCTCCCAAAGCTTTTCCGGAAAATACGGGATCCTTTACTTCTTCCAGAGGGATGCAGCGTCCATCTGTCATCGCCGCAAGTTCCAATTCCGGTTTTTCCGGCTTTTTCTTAAAAAGCTGAAACATTCTCATCCTCCTTTTTGCATGCCTGATTTTTGCCAGTCCGGCCGAAAACCAACAAAAAAAGGCATGGATCCTCCTCCTTAGAGAAGAAACTCATGCCTGATTTAACAGTAACACGCATCTCAAACTTTGCTGTTATTATATGTATTTCAGTAAGTACTGTCAATACTATTTTGGGTTTTTCTTGTTTTTTGTCTGATTTACCAAATTTATATCCATATTTTTGTGTAAATTGCCATTATACAATCGCAACCACACCGGACACAATCAGAAGCACATAGGTAAGCCGCAAAAACGTTTCCTGATTAATCCTTCTCACAAGCCTGGTCCCTGCCCAGATTCCCGCCGCCAGCGGAACCACTCCGGCCAGACACAGATAAACCGCCTGTGTATCAAAACATCCTGACTGTATCTGGTTTCCCGTAATATAACAGCCTATCGTCACCCAAAGCATAGCCATGGTAGCCCGGAATTCTTCCTTTTCTTTCAGCGCAGAAGATGCGTAAATGACGAGAAGCGCTCCGCCTGACACAAACATTCCATGAATCACCCCTGCTGCCAGAATCACACATACCATTCCTGCTGTGCGCAGCGTACATTTCTTTTCCCCGGATGGAGAGCTGCCGCTTCCCAATGTCAGAACTGCCTTTTGCCCAAACAGCTTCCAGAACGCAATGCATAGTATCATAACGCCATAAAGAGTCAATAGCTGCTGAACCGGAAACACCTCAAAAATTTTTATACCCGCATACATCCCCACAACCATAAGAACTGCCATTTTCGCAAACTCTTTCCAGTTAATGTGTTTAAAACCGGTAAAAACTATTAAAAGGCAGGAAAGCTGATCCAGAACCGTAAGCACAGACTTGGCTTCATCTACTCCCAGCAGCTGCATGCCCGGCGGCATCGCAAGCAGGGTCCCGGCAAATCCCGTGATCGCCTGAATCAGATTTGCCGCAAAAAGAATGATAAGAAATACCGCTTCTTTCCAAATTTCCATCACAATTTCCCTCTTATTCCTCTCAGGTATCACTGTTTATCTGCAGGACTAAGGAGCAGATATGGCGTAAACCTGAAGATCAAAAAAGGCATGACCAAAAAGAAAATGCCTCTGCATTTCTTTTGGTCATGCCTGATTTAACAGTAACACTCCGGTGATAATAATATACACTTGCTGCGATTTTGTCAAGAACAAATCTTTCCGTTTCCGCCGCCGCACAGCTCAGTCTGCAGACAGTTCTGCATTCCTGCAAATGTTACAGGAGCTGAAAGAGAACATTGTTCTGGTACAGCCAGGACAAAAAACCGCTTTCAGATACCATAGACAAAAGTTTCCCTCCCCATTCCGTGGTGGAGCAAACAGTAATCACAAAAAAGAAAATCCAGACGATAATGATGCCTTCCCCAAAGCCAAAAACCAGACCTGCCAGCTTGTTAAGTCCATGCAGAACAGGCAGCCTGGCTGCAAGCCCCAGAGAAAAAGCTATTCCACGAACCAGCACTCCCACAAGAAGCAGCGTAATCAGGACAGCTATCACATGAAGGATCTGATCTGCCAGATATCCGCTGACCATATCGCCAAGCCCCAGGCTCTGAAAAGTCTCCAGCAATTCTGCATCGCTGGAGCTGATGCTCTCCTGCAGCACCGTATACAGACCCGTATGTTCTTTCAGAAATTGCGCGACAAGCGGAGATGCCACCGAGGTCACCACCAGTGTCAGTGCCAGGCTAATAATTCCTACCAGTTTTCTTATAAATCCTTTTCTGTGTCCGTCCCAGGCAGCCAGTATAAGAAAGACTGCCACTGCAGGTAATAACCAGTTCATGTACTTTACTCCTCTATTTCAGCTTGATGATGTCCGTTCGATCTGAAAATACCGCCACATATCTGCGGAACCCAGACGTCTTGTAAAGATCTGCTATCGCCGTATCGAAACTTCCTGCATACTTCAGAACTCCCTGAGGACTGTAAATTTCACATTCTGTGTCATTATAGAGGATCAGCATATCTTTTGAAATCTTTGCCTGTGTATATTTCAGATCTGTCCGCAGCGACAGAACCGTCCGCCCATTCGTATCATAAAGATTGACCTGATAGCGTCCTTCCTCTTCGTCTGCCTCTGTCTTCTGTCTGTCCGTCTTTTTCTCTGTCTTCTTTTTATCCGTGTTCTCTGCAGTTTCTGCAGCGTCCTTCTGTTCCTGATTTTGCTCCGTAGTATCTTCCCCGGTCTCTTCTTCCGCACCTTCTTCAGCATCCGCATTTTCTGTGCCTTCTGTGCTTTCCGAAGTCTCTTCGGGAGTCTTCTGTGCCGGTGTCTCTTCTTCCTCTGCAGGATTCTGCTCCTCTTCTGTAATAATCCCTACTGTATCCGTACCGAAAAACACGCTGAGTATCTCCGCATCCAGAGACAACACCGAAGTCTCTTCAGGAATCTCTGCTCCTTCATAACAGATAATCCCCTGATCAGAAACGGCTACGCACACAGAACTGCCCAGATACTTCACCCGCGGTATTATCATATCTTCATATACTGTAGAAGACACAATCTTATCCACAAAATTAGCTCCTACAGAACCAAAATTATAAAAAACAATACAGCTGCCGGCAGTTCCGTTCTGAATCTGCAAATAAGAAACTGCCAGCTTTGATCCGTCCCTGGAAATACTGATCGACAGCGGCTGTCCTGTCTCTTCCAGACTGCACCGGGATTCTGCAAGAACATTCCCTTCTGCGTCATACAGATAAATCCAGGAAACATTGCTGTCGTTCAGAAGAAGAGCCGTAACCCCCTGAGACGAAACACTTATCTGCTGAATCGGCAGTCTCGTGGTAATCTGTGTCAGCAATCCCCGGGAGTCAAAAACATAGACCTCGTTTCCCTGCCGGTCTGCAACCGCAGCAGCATTTCCACAGGTATCCAGAATAGGATACTGCATATTGTAAGTCTGACTCCAGACTGCCTCATTCTTTGTATTTACACAGGAAATACCATCCCTGTTGTAACGCAGCAAATAGTCATTATACTCTGCATACTGCGTATTCACTGCGCTGCTGTGCTCTACAGAAGAAAGCACTTCGTATTCCGTATAGGTTCTTCCCCGAAACCAGAGCCATACCCCTACTATAATTACCAGCACAGCAACCGCGCATATCAGGAATCTGATTCCAAGACCTGCGCGGTGACGTAACAATTTTTTCTTATATGTCTCCATACCACCATCTCCATGCGGCGGCGTTTTATAAAGCTGCGTAATATCTGCCATTGGCCTTTTATCCTTCGATTTTTTTATTATGATAGCATAAATCAATTACGGAAGCAAAAGTTTTTGTCCCACCAGAATACGGTCGCAGTCATCGATTCCATTCAGACTGCAGATAGCATCTATCTGATCATCTCTGCCATAAATCCTGCGGCTGATAGTAAGAAGCGTATCGCCCTTCTGTACCGTATATGTTTCCGGGACTACATTTTCACCGGATGTTTCCTGTGTTTCCTCCGAAGATTGCGGGGTTCCTTGCGTTTCCTGCTCCGCAGCTTCCGGTTCCTCTCCGGCTCCCTCTTCTGTCTCCGACACTTCAGTTACTTCTGCTGCTTCCGGCACTTCAGACTCTTCCGTCGCTTCCTGTTCCCCTGTTGTGTCCGCTTCGTTCGTTTCCTCTGGATTTACCTGCTGCCCGGCATTTTCAGAAGATACTGCATCAGCAATTTCTTCAGAAGCATCCGTCTCCTGGCTTTCCAGAGTCCGTGATATATCGCTGAGTGCCATCTCCAGTCCTTCCATTTTTTCATAATTATTAATCAGGGTAATGCCGATTACCAGAACTACCATTACCAGAAAAGTACTGGCTGTATACAGAAATGTCATAACTCTCCGCTGTCCGGAAAGTTCTTTCTTTTCCTGCACAATCGCCCGAAAGCTCTTAATCGCCCTGTCTTCAAACTCTTCCTTCCCGTCGATGCTTTCCCCATCCCCTGTGTCTATCATAAAACGCTGCATGGCCTCATTTTTTTCATAAAAAATGTAACAGCCTTTCTGCCGCGCCAGGCGTCCGTTCTCATACGCGAAAAAATCCTCATCTCCGTCTGTAGGCTCCGCTACCATCAACACTTTATCCACACCGCCAAAACAATTTACATGAATTCTGGCCAGCCCCGGATCCAGTTCCATGGGATAACCCGGAACAGAAAGAAACCACCCCAATATATCCTGCAGCGGAAAATACTCTTTAATTACACTGTAAACCTGAGCCCACACCTCGTCTGTAAACGGAATACCGCCTTCACGATACTCCAGCTCCTTCAATGCAATTGCGCTTCGGATAAACAAATAAGGAATCCCATCTTTCCTCTCTGAATTTCCAAGCAAAATCGCTATTCTGCTCCCAAGCGGCTCTTCTTTTGCAAATCGTTTCAGATATGTAATGACATAATCTTCTATATAGATTTTCCGATTTTCCTCTGGTTCTCCGATCTGCCGTACATTTTTCGGCAAATCGAGCTGTCGCTCCGCTCCGTCTTCTCTGGCCTTTT
Organism: uncultured Merdimonas sp.; assembly: GCA_944378225.1. Classification (GTDB taxonomy): domain Bacteria; phylum Bacillota; class Clostridia; order Lachnospirales; family Lachnospiraceae; genus Laedolimicola. The sequence continues at coordinate 45,918 of CALWGE010000009.1, read as the reverse complement.
CTTTATAAACGAATTCAATCATACTTTCACCTCATCTGCCCTCCGTACTCGCCTGCAGGCTTATGGACATGCCCCGGCTGATTATCTGAATCATAGCACAGAGACTTTGCATGATTTATCGTTTCCTGTCGAAGGAGACGGAAATTTTTTCGACATATTCATCCCGGCCCCAGCCCTTTTCACGGGCTCGCGCAGAACAAAACGGTTTGAAATAAATGCAAAACATGCTCTATACAATTTATACCATTAGTGATACAATAAGCTCCGGAAGAAAAGCTCTGTCTTCCTTTCGGTGCTGTCCATATCCTTTGCAGACTTAACTCTTATCATTTGCATCCTGTTTGTTATTTTTGAGTTTATTTTAAAAGGGAAAAACAGAAAATGGACCGATATTCTTCAGATACCTCTCAGCATTGTATTCACACGGTTTATGAATCTTTTTACTGTATGGTTTGATTTCAGCGAAGCCTCTTTTGGTTTTAGATTTTTTGTTCTTATTCTGGCCATTCTTCTGACCGGAGTCGGAGCCGCGCTGACCGTAGATATGAATCTGATCGCGAATCCCGGCGACGGTTTTGTGCAGGCTGTATCCATGTGCATAGGGAAGGAACTGGGCACAGCCAAAAACTTTGTGGATATTTCCTGTGTGATCATTTCCACACTCATTGGATTTCCTATAGAAGGCAGACTTCTCGGTGTGGGGTTGGGAACAATTATTGCCATGATCGGCGTAGGCCGTGTTATTGCGTTGTTTAACTTCTTGTTTCAGGAAAAACTGCACCCACTTACAGTTTCATCTTACAATATTCAAACGCCCGTATAAAATCTGCATACAACATACAGATACAGACATTAAAAAAGAGGATATCCTCAGACTTTATCAGCTCTCCGGGGATACCCTCTTTTCTGTACGCTGCCGTACAGTTTTATTTATTATTTCAGCCAGTCTTTTACCTGCTCATATACGCCGTTTCCATCCAGCTTGTACTTCTCAAGCAGCTTTACAGCCGGTCCGGATTCGCAGTAGGTGTCATATACGCCGATCTTCTTAACCGGAGTCGGAAGCTTCTCGCTCAGCACATCGCATACAGCGCTTCCGAGACCGCCGATTACGGAATGCTCCTCTACAGTTACAACCTTTCCGGTCTTCTTTGCAGAAGCCAGAACCAGCTCTTCATCCAGCGGTTTGATGGTATGGATATTGATAACCTCAGCGGATACGCCGTCGGCAGCCAGCTTCTCAGCAGCTTCCAGTGCGCTGTTTACACAGAGACCGGTTGCTACGATGGTCAGGTCCGTTCCTTCTCTCAGAAGAATTCCCTTTCCGATTTCAAATTTATAAGTAGACTCATCGTTAAATACCGGTACAGCCAGTCTTCCGAAACGCAGATAAACCGGGCCTTCATACTCGGCAGCAGCCTTTACGGCAGCTCTCGCTTCCACATCATCTGCAGGGCAGATAACAACCATACCCGGAATAGTACGCATCAGCGCAATATCTTCATTACACTGATGAGTCGCTCCATCCTCACCTACAGAAACGCCTGCATGAGTAGCGCCAATCTTGACATTCAGATGGGGATATCCAACTGCATTGCGTACCTGCTCGTAAGCACGGCCGGCAGCAAACATAGCGAAAGTGCTGCAGAACGGAATCTTTCCGGTTGTTGCTACACCTGCTGCAATACTCATCATATTGGATTCTGCGATACCGCAGTCATAAAAACGATCCGGAAATGCCTTTTTGAACACACCGGTCTTTGTAGCTCCTGCCAGGTCTGCATCCAGCACGATAACATTAGGATTCTCTTCGCCAAGCTCCTTCAGAGCATTACCGTAGCTTTCTCTCGTTGCAATCTTCTTTACTTCTGACATAATGCTTCACCTGCCTTCTCCAAATCTGCCATTGCCACAGCGTACTGCTCGTCGTTAGGAGCGGTACCATGCCATCCTGCGTTATTCTCCATAAAGGATACGCCCTTGCCCTTTACCGTCTTCATGATAATGACCGTCGGCTGTCCCTTTACTGTCTTCGCTTCCGTAAAAGCAGAGCGAAGTTCATCGAAGTCATGTCCATTCACATTGATCACATGGAATCCAAAAGCTTTGAACTTCTCATCGATCGGATACGGAGAGTTTACTTCTTCAATAGTTCCATCGATCTGAAGATTGTTGTTGTCTACGATCACGCAGAGGTTGTCCAATTTTTTGGCGCTGGCAAACATGGAAGCCTCCCATACCTGCCCTTCCTGGAGCTCACCGTCGCCCAGCAGCGTATATACGCGGAAGCTGTCCCCAAATGTCTTTGCAGACAGCGCCATGCCTACAGCTGCGGAGATTCCCTGTCCCAGAGAGCCGCTGGACATATCAAGTCCCGGAGTATGCTGCATACAGGGATGACCCTGCAGATGTGAACCTATATGGCGCAGAGTTGTCAGATCTTCCTTCGGAAAGAATCCGCGCTCAGCAAGCGCCGCATACAGACCCGGAGCTGTGTGTCCTTTAGAGAGTACAAAACGATCGCGGTCCGCTTTCTTCGGATCCTTCGGATCGATATTCATCTCTTCAAAATACAGATATGTAAACACATCTGCAGCTGACAGAGAGCCGCCCGGATGACCGGACTTTGCACTGTGAACCTCGGTAATGATGTCCTTGCGGACTTCATTAGCCATCTTTTGAAGCTCTAAATTCGTCATGTTTGTCCCACCTTTTAAAATATTTTTTAATGTTGCTTTTTATAGTTTATAGTATACCGAGAGAAATCAGACTGGTCAAGCTGTTCTTCACCGGTTTTACACTGTTTTTATACACTCTGGCTGCCCGTGTTACGGAACATTCCACTCGCTTTTTACACAGCTGGATGAAACGCTTTCCATTAAAGCTCCACACGCCCTTCCAGAGCCCGCAGAAGCGTCACCTCATCGATATATTCCAGGTCTCCGCCCACCGGAACGCCGCTGGCGATCCGGCTCACCTTGATACCTGTAGGTTTGATGAGCTTACTGATATACATTGCCGTTGTCTCACCCTCCAGACTGGAATTTGTGGCGATAATTACTTCTTCCACATCCCCCTGAAGGCGGGTCATCAGCTCCTTCAGCCGAATATCATTGGGACCAATGCCAAGCATGGGAGAAATCGCCCCATGCAGAACATGGTAAACTCCGTCATATTTTCCCGTTTTCTCATAGGCTGCCAAATCCCGGGTATTCTCCACCACCATAATCGTCCGGTGACTGCGCTTGGGATTGCTGCAGATGGGACAGAGTTCCCGATCTGTCATGGTAAAGCACTCTTTGCAGTAACGCACATTTTTCTTTGCGTCAATAATGGAATCTGACAGCGCCTGTACCTTTTCCACCGGCAGATTTACAATATGAAAAGCCAGGCGCTGAGCCGTCTTGCTTCCAATCCCCGGCAATGCTGAAAGCTGCTCAATCAGCCTGCCGAGCTGACTTCCGTAATAATCCATCAGAACGGGAATCCTCCGCCCAGACCGCCGGTCAGTCTGGACATCATAGCGGCGGAATCCTCTTCCTGCTGACGCAGCGCCTGATTAACTGCAGCCATAATCATATCTTCCAGCATCTCCACATCGTCCGGATCCACAGCCTCAGGATCAATTTTTACTTTCGTCAGCTCCTTTTTTCCGGAAACCGTTACTTCCACAGCTCCGCCGCCTGCTGCTGCCGTATACTCTTTCTCCTCCAGAGCTTTCTGATTCTCTTCCATCTGGCGCTGCATTTTCTGCGCCTGCTTCATCAGATTATTCATGTTTCCGGGCATTCCCATGCCTCCGGGGAATCCACCTCTTTTTGCCATTTCAAAATCCTCCTATTCATCCTCATATTCGATCTCTGTATGGATCACCTGTTCTATATCGATTGCGCCCACTTCCTTGTGCGGGTCGCTCCCGGCGCAGGCCACCAGAATCTCCATGTTCTTTCCTGTGTCCTGCAGAATCACATTCCGTATTTCACGCAGATGTGCTTCTTCCTTTAAAAATGCTTCCCCCGTAGGAGTCGCCGTGACAATTCCAAGTCTTCCGCCGCCCGGGTCTTTCAGCTGCGCGTCCTTAAGATAAGTACGCAGGAGCGGATGAAGACGATTCAGGATATTATGCCAGTTTTTTACCACCGCGCGCACATCCTCCGGAAGCGCTTCCGGAGCCGGCGGGGGAGCTTCACTTTCTTTCTGCTGCATGGCTTTTCCTGCGGTATTCTGCATCTGAGCCGTCTGATTCTGATAGAGATATGCTCCGCCCGCCGCAATCTCCGCCATACTCTCCTCAAACTGCTGCTCAAGAATTCTGATCCGATCCAGGATTACATCTGTATTTGTTTCCATAGCCGGTCTGCACAGCTTAATGAAGGCAACCTCCACCAGAACTCTCTTCTGAGACGCATACCGAATCTGTCCTCCCAGCTCAGAAAAAATGCGGATATATCTCATCAACGTATCCGGCTCTATTAACCGTGCTTCCTCCCGGAGTCTTTTCAGATTCTCAGCAGAGACATCCAGCACATCTTCCATATTGTCCGATGTCTGCAGCAAAAGCAGGTTGCGCAGATACCAGGTAAAATCCGTTACAAACTGCGAAAATTCTCTTCCCTGTACCACCAGCTCCTCAATCTGCTCCATCACCCCCGGCAGATCCTGCGAAAGTGTCAGCCGAAGCAGCCGGCTGTATACCTCCGTATCCACAGCCCCCAGTACATCCAGAACATGTTCATAGGTAAGCTCCTGGTCCAGATAAAAAGCGATGCACTGGTCAAGAAGGCTCAGCGCATCACGCATGGAACCGTCTGCCGCTCTGGCAATATAACGGAGAGCTTTTTCCTCCGTCTGCACGCCTTCGCGTTCTGTCAGTTCCCGAAGTCGATCCGCTATGACATCCGCTGTGATACGCCGGAAATCATATCTCTGACATCGGGACAGAATGGTTACCGGAATCTTGTGTACCTCCGTGGTCGCCAGAATAAAAATCACGTAGGACGGCGGTTCTTCCAGTGTCTTCAGCAGAGCATTAAATGCTCCGATGGAAAGCATATGCACCTCGTCAATGATATAGACTTTATATTTCCCCTCTGTAGGAGAATATGCAACCTCTTCCCGGATTTCCCGGATATTATCCACGCCGTTATTGGAAGCCGCATCAATTTCTATCACATTCATGGAAGTGCCTGCCGCAATAGAACGGCAGGCCGCACATGTTCCACAGGGATTTCCATCCACCGGATGTTCGCAGTTTACTGCTTTCGCAAAAATTTTGGCAATTGTTGTTTTTCCGGTTCCTCTGGTACCGCAGAACAGATAGGCATGACCAATCCGCTCTGCCTTTATCTGATTTTTCAGTGTGGTCACAATATGATCCTGTCCCCTGACCTCACTGAATTCAGAAGGCCGGAACTTTCGGTAAAGGGCCATATAAGACATGAATCAAATCCCCTTATCCGGAAGCCGCCGGGGAGAATTCTCCCCGGCAGTTTCCTGTTGCTTTCATTTTCTGGAGAATCCGGAAATTGTCTCCGGATCCTTTTCCGAATCAGTCGCCAAAACTGATTCCTATCATCTTTGCTTCTGAAATAATCGAAGAATTGGGATCGATGAATTTCAGCTTGCCTGCAGACTCCTCAAGAGGAACCCGCACACACTCATTATTCACAATACCAATCATATATCCGTAGGCGTCTTCTACAATCGCCTGTGCGGCAGCTGCACCCAGCCTTGTGGAAAGAACACGATCGTACGGATCCGGGCTTCCGCCTCTCTGTGTATGTCCCGGCACTGTTACACGGACATCCACGCCCAGGCGTTCCGTAATCTGTTCTGCAATCTCATAGGATACCGTCGGATAAGCATAATTTTCCATGAACTTCTTCAGCTCTTTCTTGCTCATCTCCGCACGCTCTTTCGGAATCGCTCCCTCAGCTACTGCCAGAATCGTAAATCCCTTCTTCTGCTTATTGCGTTCCTGAATTGCCTGACAGATACTGTCGATATTATACGGGATCTCGGGAATCAGAATGATATCTGCACCGCCTGCAATTCCTGCATAAAGCGTAAGCTGTCCTACCTTGTGTCCCATAATCTCCACAATAAATACGCGTCCGTGGGAAGCTGCAGTCGTATGGATACAGTCAATACACTGTGTCGCAATATCCACTGCACTCTGGAAACCAAAGGTCATATCCGTTCCCCAGATATCATTATCAATGGTCTTGGGCATATGAAGAATGTTCAGCCCCTCTTCACGCAGAAGATTGGCTGTTTTCTGGGTTCCGTTTCCTCCCAGAATCACCAGGCAGTCCAGACGCAGCTTATAATAGGTCTGCTTCATAGCCTCCACCTTGTCCAGCCCGTTCGCATCAGGCACCCGCATCATTTTGAAAGGCTGTCGGGAGCTTCCAAGAATCGTCCCGCCTTTTGTAAGAATTCCTGAAAAATCTCTGGAAGTCAGCATACGGTAATTTCCGTAAATCAGGCCTTTATATCCTTCTTCAAATCCGTAAATCTCCACCTCATCCAACGCATGATAAACACCTTTGACAATACCGCGCATCGTGGCGTTCAGGGCCTGACAGTCACCGCCGCTTGTAAGCATTCCGATTCGTTTCATAAAACATGCCTCCATCCCATTATATTTCTTTCCATGCAGGCTTTCTCCCCCGTGCCGCACATCTGCCCTGTCTGCATGGCCGCTCAGCGACCGGCTTTTTCTTCCGATCTCCTTTGAGCTATGATAATAGAATTTTAACATAAATATAAAAAACTAACAAGGGAATCCCTTGAAAATTCTCGCCGGATGTTGTATGATAAGGGACAGTCCGGTACCACTACTGTCTGCCATATACATACAGCAGAACCGCAGATAGCCGGTACAGGATTCACAGAATACGGAGGAGTACCCAAGCGGCTGAAGGGTCTGGCTTCGAACACCAGTAGGTCGGTAACACGGCGCGAGGGTTCAAATCCCTCCTCCTCCGCTCAGTAAAGGGACCGTTAGCAAACGTCTGATTTTGCTGTAACAAACAAAGTGCCACTCAATCATCTATTTGGATGATTTTGCGGCACTTTCTTTTTGGGAGTTGTCCTCAATCTGCATCATATATGCTGGCAGCTGCTTTCACACATTTCCAGCAGTTCCGCCGCTGTGCGGCCGTACACCGGATGGCGTACATACGGTGCAATCTGGCAAAGCGGCTTCAGTACAAAATCTCTTTTATGCATCTCAATATGAGGGATATGAAGTTCTTCATCATCGAGAATCAAATCGTCATATAAAAGAATATCCAGGTCCAGCGTCCGCGGACCCCAGCGAATAACGCGTTCACGCTTCGCCTCCCGTTCAATATCATGAAGGCGTTCCAGAAGCTCATGGGGCGTTAAAAGCGTCCGAATCTTCATAGCTCCATTCAGGAAATCATCCTGCTCCACTCCTCCATAGGGCTCGGTCACAATAAAATCCGAAACAGCAAGCACCCGGCAGTCTTCGGAAGCCCTTAAAGCTTCCACACCAAAACGCAGATTTTTCTCCTTCTCACCGAGATTAGATCCAAGCGCAATATAAGCCGTATGCCATCCTCTTTCCAGCTCCACTGAAACAGTTTCCAGGGGCAGTCCCACCGGCGCCCAGGGCTTTTTAATCTCGAGACGGATTTTTTCCAGTCCCTTTGTTTTCAGGAGCAGTTCTTCCGCCAGACGCTCAGCCACCGTTTCAAGAAGCTTCCAGGTGTTTTTCTCCACAAATTCTTTTATAAAATGACTGACTTCTCCGTAATGGATGGACTCTGCCAAATCATCCGTTTTTCCGGCTTTTCGTAACGAGGTATACAGCACTGCTGAAATCACGAATTTCTGACCGAGAACATTTTCCTCCGGAAACACTCCGTGCCTGGCAAATACCTCCAGGTTTTTAATATATATTTTATCCATTTTCCTCTTCCCTCCGGTTCTGCCGTTCAAAGCCCGAGAAGGCTTATTGATGCCGGTCTGAATCCATGTCTCCTGCTGCCAGTATGGCCTCTGTCATGCGAATAACACGCAGATTTTCTCTGATATCATGAACCCGTACAAACGCGTATCCTTTCATGACTGCCAGCATAGTCGTCACCAGTGTTCCTTCCAGACGCTGGTCTGCCGGCAAATCCAGCGTCAGTCCAATCACTGATTTCCGGGAAGCTCCAAGCAGCATGGGATACCCCAGAGTATGGAACCGCTCCAGATAATGAAGTGTCTCCAGATTCATTTCCCGGGTCTTTCCAAACCCAATACCCGGATCCAGAAGGATCCTGTCGTCCGGAATGCCTGCCTTTCTGGCAATCTGTACGCATTCTGCAGTCTCATGCAGCATATCCGGGAAAAAATCTTCATAGTCGGCGGCATTTTTATTATGCATCAGGCAACAGGCCACTCCTGTCCGGGCAATCAGCCCCGCCATCTCCTGATCATATTTCAGTCCCCAGATATCATTGACAAGATCTGCCCCTGCCTCTATGGCCGCAGCGGCCACCTTTGATTTGTATGTATCCACAGAAACCGGTATGTCAAGCTCACTTTTTACCCTTTGAATCACAGGCACAATGCGCGCAATCTCTTCCTCGTCCGAAATCTGCAGATGTCCCGGCCGCGTGGACTCTCCGCCCACATCAATAATATCAGCTCCCTCCTGCGCCATAGCGCAGGCATGCTCCAGAGCTCTGTCAATCTGATTCCATTTCCCGCCGTCCGAAAAGGAATCCGGCGTTACATTCAGAATCCCCATAATATAGGTTCTGTTTTTTACGTCAAAATCTCTGTTTCCTATTCTCATAATCTAATCTCCAGATTTTTTTTGACCGCAGGCCAGTCACATTTTGCGCAGGACGGACAGGCGAAGCAATTCCGGGACAGCTTATCCGCCCGGTAAAAAAGAGCTTCCAGAGAGTCCCCTTCCTGTTTTGTTCTGTGACTGATTATCAGACAGAGAATCCTTTCACTGTCTTCTCCTGCAAATCCACAATCCCGGAGAATGCCTTCCGCAATTTCAGCGCTGGCTTTCTCATGGGGAATTCCCTGCTCATACTGTAAATATCGTCCGATATCATGGAGCAGCGCTGCCGCGTAAATCTGCTCCCTGACCTTTTCTCTCTCCTGCGCATTCTCCGGAAGCAGTCCCTGTTCCCCGGCCAGAATATAAGCAAGCCTCGCCACATCCAAAAAATGCTCCGGCGTATGACGGCAGAATTCTCTCGTCTCTTCACAGGCGCGAATCCTGTTCAGGCTCTCCTGATAAACCGGATGTTTCCATATTCGGTTCACTCGTTCCATTCCGTTTTTCCCTGCTTCTCCTGTCATCATACTTTTCCTCATCCCTGTTTTACCATAGCCAGGAAACGATTCTGAAGCTCGTAATTGTTCTCAAATACTCCTGTCGTAACCATGGTCACAGTCTTGCTGCCCGGCTTCTTGATGCCGCGCATAGTCATACAGGTATGCTCCGCCTCCAGCATGACAATGACTCCCTGGGGATTCAGGTTTTCTTCCAGAGCCTGCGCAATCTGCGCTGTCATTTTTTCCTGAATCTGCGGTCGTCTGGCAAACACGTCCACAGTCCGGGCAAGCTTGCTTAACCCTACCACCTTGCCGTTTGGCAGATATCCAATATGCGCTTTTCCATAAAAGGGGAGTAAGTGATGCTCACAGACAGAATAAAACGTAATATCTTTTTCGATAACGATATCGTTTCGTTCTACAGAAAATTGTTTTTTAAGATGTATGGCCGCGTCCTCATAAAGTCCGCCGTAAATCTCTCTGCACATACGCGCAATTCGATCAGGCGTTTCCAGAAGTCCCTCCCGGTTCACATCTTCTCCGATTCCTTCCAGAAGAAGCTGTACGCCAGCCTTAATCTTCTCATAATCCATCATAAAAAAACACACCTCCTTCGTGTGACAGAACATATGTCGAAATTCCCTTCACAATATGAGATGCGTTATTATCTTATATTGCTGCAACGGGTGCGGTCTCCATATCGTAAGACGAACTTTTCGTTTCAGCGGCAACTCCCCATCCACCGAACACTTGACGCATGAAAACCTATTTTGCATATTATTCTTTTGTTTGTATAACCAGATTATAACATAATACAGGCAGTATGCAAGCAAAAAGGCAAAAAAATAAAGCGGGTGATGGGAATCGAACCCACGTATCCAGCTTGGAAGGCTGGTGTTCTACCATTGAACTACACCCGCAGATAAGCTTAAATGCCCAGAACCGGAATCGAACCAGTGACACGAGGATTTTCAGTCCTCTGCTCTACCAACTGAGCTATCTGGGCAGATGCTCTTGCTTATTTAATTATTATGCATCGCAACGGTAATAATTTATCATGACTGGCAGGGTTTGTCAAGCTGTTTTTTCAAATTTTTATATATTGATTTTCAGTTTTTCAAACCCTGCATATATCTATGATAACATTGGACGTTCATTCAGCTCATGCGGACTGGTTATCCCCTTAAACTTTTTCCGTTAGTGGCTATTACTTTCTGATACCAGTCATAGCTTTTCTTTTTATAACGGGCAAGCGTGCCTGTTCCATCATCATTACGGTCCACATAAATAAAACCATATCGTTTTTTTAACTGCGCTGAAGAAGCACTCACCAAATCAATACATCCCCACGCAGCATATCCCATAACATCCACACCATCATCCAGCGCTTTTTCTACCTCCAGCAAATGATCACGCAGATACTCAATTCGATAATCATCTTCCACTGTCATATGACCATCCGGACCTTCTGTCAGCATATCCACCGCTCCCAGTCCATTCTCAGCCACAAACAAAGGCTTCTGGTACCGATCGTAAAAATAATTAAGTGTATAACGCAATCCCTGAGGATCAATCTGCCATCCCCACTCGCTTTCCTTCAGATACGGATTTTTTACCCCGCTTGTAAGATTGCCTGCACCTTTCTGATACAATGAGCAATCTGCCGCTGTGCATTTGCTCATATAATAACTGAACGAAATATAATCCACAGTATTTTTAAGCAGTTCTTCATCCTGCGGCTCCATCTGAATTTCAATTCCTTCCCGCTCCCAGCGCTTTCGAATGTAACCCGGATAATAGCCTCTGGCCTGTACATCTGCGAAAAACATTACATTGCGGTCTGCTTCCATCATTGCAATCATATCTTCTGGTTTCGGTGTCATAGGATAGCTGAGAGCTCCCAGCACCATACACCCCATTTTTGCTCCGGGAATTATCTCATGTAAAAGTTTTGTTGCAAGCGCGCTGGCTACAAATTCATGGTGGGCCGCCTGAAATTTATCCTGGTTGCTCAGCTTTTCCTTTGCCGTCCAGATTCCGGCTCCCATTAACGGGAAATTCCATATAGCATTAATTTCATTAAAGGTAATCCAGTATTTTACTTTATCCCGATATCTTTCAAATACAGTTCGGCAATACCGTTCAAAAAATCCAATCAGCCGCCGGTCTCTCCATCCGTCATAATGCTGTGCCAGATACAGAGGCGTTTCGTAATGAGACAAAGTCACAAGAGGTTCCATACCGTATCTCAGGCAGGCGTCAAACACTTTATCATAAAATGCCAGACCTGCCTCATTTGGCTTCTCTTCATCTCCACGGGGGAAAATACGGCTCCATGCAATAGACAGACGAAACACTTTAAATCCCATTCCCGCAAGCAGACGGATATCTTCTTCATATCTGTGGTAGAAGTCAATTCCTATTAATTTCAGATTTGAAGACTCAGGTTTTTCCGATACAGGTCCCATGACCCCTTTTGGCATCACATCCTGGATAGACGGCCCTTTTCCGTCTTCATTCCAGGCTCCCTCACACTGATTGGCAGCTATTGCTCCGCCCCAAAGAAAATCTTTTGGAAAACTCATTTTTATCTCCTTATGGTTTTCAGGCGGCATCCGGAAGACGCCGCCCATAATTATTTATATGTATATGCTATTTTACGATAGCAATCAGCATATCGCCCGCATTAATCTCCCCGGGTTCTGCAGCCAGTACGTCCAGATAACTGTCCGTATTACTGATAATAACCGGAGTCACTGTATCATAGCCTGCTTCCCGGATTGCATCCAGCTCAAACTCCAGAAGCAGCTGTCCTCTTTTTACCTTATCATCCTGTTTCACATGAGCTGTAAAATACTTTCCTCCAAGTTCCACAGTATCAATTCCCACATGAATCAGAATCTCCGCACCATCTTCCGTGACAAGACCAATTGCGTGCTTTGTATCAAACACAGATGCCACTGTTCCGTCTGCCGGAGCATACACTTTTCCTTCTGAAGGGATAACCGCCGCTCCCTTTCCTACAATATTCTTGGAAAACACTTCATCCTTGACTTCACTCAGCGGAATTTCTTTTCCGCTGACCGGAGAAGCGATCTCAATTCTCATGGAAGAAGTCTCAGCTTTTTTTTCTTCAGCAGGAGACTGTTCCTCCTGCTGGTCTTCCTTCGGGTCTTCAAAACCGAGAACGAGCGTCGCAGCAGCTGTTACAACCATAGAAATCACTATTGTAATCGCTGCGTTTATTACATTTTCAAATCCGGAACCTCCGATATAGACCGGGAGAGCCAGAAGTCCTGCGGTTGTGGAAGAATAAGTATGAATTCCCGTAATTCCCGCGTACAGACCTGCCACGCCTCCGCCAATCATAGCCGCATAAAGCGGTCTCTTGTATTTCAGGGTAACTCCGTACAGCGCCGGTTCCGTAATACCCATCAGTCCCGTAAATCCCGCAGAAATGCCCAGCTGTTTAAGCTCCTTGTTCTTTGATTTCAGACCAACTACCAGAGAGGCTGTACCCTGAGCGATATTGGAAGCCAGCATACCAGGTCCAAGAATTGTGCCGTAGCCCAGCGTTGCATACTGAATCGTCTGAATCGGAGCAAAACAGTAATGCATACCTGTCATAACAAAGAAGGGACAGAAAGCTCCCATCAGGAACGGAATCACCCAGCCCGCATAATCATTCAGCCAGTTAAAGCCTACCGCCAGTCCCTGGCCCACCAGGTTACCTAAAGGTCCAAGAATTGTGATTCCAAGGCAGCCGGTAACAATAATTGTCAACAGTGGCGCCAGGAAAATCTTCACACTCTTAGGTGAAATCTTATTTGCAAAACGTTCAATATAGGATTGTGCCCATACAATCAGCAGAATCGGAACTACGCTTCCACCATAGCTGACCTGCGTAACCGGAACAAATCCAAACAGCAGAATCGGAGCTTCCAGTGATGTAAAGCTGCTGTGCAGAAGTACTCCTGCCAAAGCCGCAGATACATACTGATTACAGCCAAAATATTTAGCAGCTGAAAACGCAAGCATAAACGGCAAAAAGCTGAACAGGGCATCACCAAAAGCATTGAAAATCTGATATGTCTGAGAACCGTTATCAACCCATCCGACAAATACAAGTAAGGCCAGCAGGGCTTTGATCATACCTGATCCGGCAAGAGCTGGTATAATCGGCTGGAAAATGGCTGTCAAACCTCCGAAAAATCCTGCCACAATTCCTTTGTTCTCTTTCGGAGCCTGTGTTTCCTCCCCGAAATGTCCCAGCTTCTTAATTTCATCACATACATGGCTGACGTCTGTGCCTATCACCACCTGAAACTGTCCGTTTTTAGTGACAATCCCCTGAACACCCTTTACATTTTTAAGTCCTTCTGTATCTGCCTTTCCGGCATCGTTCAGGACAAAACGCAGACGTGTCATACAATTAGTCACGCTGACTACATTTTTTTCGCCGCCGACCAGCTTCAGGATATCGGCTGCTGTCTTATTATAATCCATTTGGAACTCCTCCTGTAAATCATTTTATAAATGTAATAAATATATGTAAAACCTCTTCGCCGACTCCTGCAGTAAGCCTGCAAATCAGTTTTCTATCGTTATTCTTCCTCTGCTGTTGTAATCCGTTTAATGTATACCGTCAGATATATCATTTCTTCCTCAGATATCTCAATTAAATAGTCATGAACTATCAGACTCCGGATACGTCTGGCGCACTCATAGGCTTCCGGATACTGTTTCTGTACCATCTCCAGGAGCGCATCACCTTCTCCGTCAAGCATTTTCCCTGAAAATAACCGGGACGCAAAAAATTTCAAATGTGTAATGAAACGCACAAAATGAACAGAATTTTCATCAAAATTCGTATGAAACTGATAGCGAACTACGCTGACAATCTTATGTATCAGTTCTGTCATCCGCACTGCGTCATTCCTGTCGGTCTGATCAAACTCCGCATTGACGATATGCATCGCAATGCTCCCTGCCTCATCCGCCGGAAGCTCACGGCCGGTATATTCCTTTAACAGTTCCAGTCCATACTCGGCAATTTTATACTCTGCCGGATAAAAATGAACTATTTCCCAAAGAAGTGTATTTCTGAATTCCAGTCCCTTCTCTATCCTGGATACAGCAAAAGACATATGGTCAATCAAATTCAGAAACACACTCTCGTCCAGTTCTTTATGCAGCTCTTCCGATGCTTTCTTTACAATCTTGTCTGCAATCTCCATATAGCTTTCCGGTGTCTGAGCCAGCAACGCATAAAGCTTCCCTGTTACAGACTTCGATTTCAGGAAATATTCCTTATCAATTTTGGATGCATCTACCACATCCCCTTTTCGCGCCTGAAATCCAATACCCTTTCCCACAAGTATCCGTTCCTGGTTCCGTTCGTTTCTGGCACTGACCACATTATTGTTAATCACACAGACAATGCTGTAATATTTCCCTCCCATTTCACTCCCCCCAAAGCTGTACTGTTTCTGAAAACTGTATTTTTCCCTGCAAATACAAAAAACCTAATATGATACACTTAACATGTATCATATTAGGTTTTGCCTGCTTACCAGTAACAATCCTAAAACATTACGTTCATTCGATTTCGTCCACATTCTAGCACACAGCTCATGGATTGTCAATGCAGTTTTTAATTATTTTCCAGGTTCTCACCATTGGTGGCGATTACCTTTTTATACCATCCGAAATGCAACCAGAAACTTACAGAAGCTCTTTCTGGTGTGTTGCGTAAAGATATTCATCAACCGTATTAACGATTCTGTCTTCCAGAAGAGATACCGGATCGTTCTCCAGCTCTCCTTCCCGCACCTTGGTATACTGGATAGGCATGAACTGACTCATCAGATTCAGCGGAACTCCCAGTGTCCGAAGGTTGGAAATCAAACGCTCCTCTGCTTCCTGTACAGCCGGAGTCGGCATATAATAACGGCAGCGGTCGGAGAAGGAGTATTTTCTCTTCAGCCGAAGCTCAAGCTCGTTGCCCTGATAATGCTTTCTCCAGTATTTATCATCTTTGAGCATCTCTGCTTCCAGTGTCTCCGCAAAATTGCTGGGCGTCATATCTGTACCATAAAGAAGCTCTTTCTCAATATTCTCCAGAGCAAACATTCCTTCACGCATGGCAAATGTCAGTCCCGGTCCCACTTTCAGGATTCCCACTCCATCCTCAATGAGCTCACGCAGTTTAATCTTCGTCTGATAGTCTGTGGAATGTCCTTCGAATACCAGATTCGGGAAATCCTTAATCGAAGCCATCAGCTCCTTTGCCTTTTCACGATCATACTCGGTACATCCGCTGTCTTTCTCTTCCACGCCCGGCTGTACAACTACCGCAATGACACGATCCCATACATCCTGACCCAGTCCGGCATCATCAAAAGCCTTCTTAAAGGCTGCTACTGTATTTTTGAAATCTTCTACTCTGGTTACCTGCACGCCTGTATCTTCGCTTCCCACTGCGCCTCCGGGAATCGGCACTTCGCTTCCGATAATATAAACCGGAGGGATCGCATCCGGTTCTTTCTCCAGAAGCTTTCTGTAAGTCTCCTCTGCGACCTCAGCAAGATGAGCGCCGCGACGCGCAATGATTTCATCTGAAAGGCGGACATCCGGATCATCGCTCTTTACTTTCATGCTGGTATCAATATGAATCTTGGTAAATCCGGCTCCGACATAATGACGAATCAGTTCCTCTGCATCCGCCATAGCTTCTGCCTCATTTTTCCCTGCAAAGGTCAGCGGTCCCAGATGGTCTCCGCCAAGGAAAAGCTTCTTCTCATCAAAGCCGGTTTTCTTTGCCATATCAAGAACGAACTGCTTAAAATCTGCAGGCTTCATTCCTGTATAACCGCCATTCTGATCGCACTGATTTGCAGTACTTTCAATCAGCACACAGGAACCGTCTTCTTTTCCTCTCTTCAGAGCCGCCTCAATTACGTACTTATTGGCGCTGCATACTGAATAGATGCCCACATTTTTCCCCTGTTTCTGAAGTTCTACAATTTTTTTCAATGGATTCTGAAGCATGATAATCCCTCCTGCTCTTCCGTTATCTTCTCTTTGTTTTCCCGCTCTCATTCTGACTGATTTTTGCCAGACCGACAAAATGGAGCACGCTGAAATAAATACCTATCAAGGCCACGCATCCGCTGAGGATCATAGCCGGAGTATCATACTGCTGGTCCAGCGCGTTAAGAACCACCAGCGCTGCCGCAATCAGATACAGCACGGCAAGCGAAAGCACACGGCCCTTTCCTTTTTCCTCTACTATGTACTGAAGTGCGGATACCCGCTTCTCAAAATCAATATTCTCTGCCTGCTCCAGCTTTTTCAGAAAGGACAGACGAAAAGCCAGTTCTGCCAGAACCAGCATCACCGCACCCGCAATCACAGACTGAATGGGCGTCAGTATCGTTGCCGCCAGAAGAATCGCCGCTATTACAGCAATCACAAATCTGTTTTTGTAAAATGTGGCCGCCTGTACGTGCCTGCCTTCGATCAGATAACCTTTCCTTGTTATCCTGTCATAATAAATCGTACGGTTCTGCTTATCTGTATAAATATTTCTTCCTGACAGCCGGATAGATTCCTTCTGCTGCTCTTCCGTGTGTTTTACTAGTTTTCTGCTCATTTATCTGTTTTCCACATCTTTCATGGTTACTGCCTTATTTGTCTGACACTACATCCTGAATTCCATAGCGCGAAATCTGCACTACCATTCCTTTTGTCATCTCTACATCGATGACATCGCCCTGAATTTTCACAATCTTTCCGTAAATACCGCCGCCAAACAGGACTCTCGCTCCGATCTGAATCTTTTCCTGCAGCTCTTTCATGGCTTCACGGTTCTTCTTCATATTCCGTGCGGAAAGAATGCTGAGAACAAGCATACAGATTCCGAACAGCACGCCCACTGTTACACAGGTCCACCCGATTATTTCCCAGTTCATAATTTCTGTTTTTCCTCCGTATTAAGAATGTCCCAAAGGAGCCGCCGAATCCTGGCGAATCCGGTTCCGCCCTTTGGGACATCTTTATTCTAACAGGTTTTTATTTTCTTGTATAGGGGTAAAGCGTAACTCCCTTTACAACTCTGTTTACCTCTCCGGTCGGGCAGGGGTTGTCCGGTGTAATGGACATGGACAGAGATTTCAGAACTGCCAGTGTCTGGGCAAACAGAATGTAATCCAGACCAAGCTGTACGTTCTCATGAGTCTCTTCCAGATCAAATGTTACTGTGTAATCTACAAGCGCAGCTACCGCGTCATCTGCCTTGTTCATAACAGCCACGATCTTGTTGCCCTTGCGCTGTCCGCTCATTTCCTTAATAAGGTCAACCTCGTACTGTCTTGTGTAAGCATCATCGCTTAAGTATACTACTGTCAGAGTATTGTCATCAATGATAGACTTCGGACCATGACGGAAGCCAAGCGGCGTATCGTACATGGTTACTACACGGCCTGCTGTCAGCTCCAGCATCTTCAGAGCAGACTCCTGTGATGTTCCCTTCAGCGTATTGCTTCCAAGATATACGATACGGTTAAAGTCATACTCGTTAACAATGGTCTGCGGAATGCTGTACTTATTGTCCAGGAAGCTCTGGCCTGCAGCCGCAATCTTACGTACCTCATCCACTACCTTATCCAGCTCGTTCAAATGGAAGCACAGGTAAGTTGCAAGATACATGTTGGAGAAACTGGAGGTCATGGCAAAACTCTGGTCATGTGTCTCCGGTGTCAGGTTAATGGCATAGCAGTGATCTGTAGTCTCTGCACGCTTGGACAGTGCTCCGTCCTTATTGCAGGTTACAAACAGATGATACAGATTATCACATACGCTCTCAGCTGCATCTACTGCTCCGATAGACTCCGGTGAATTTCCGGAACGTCCAAAGCTGATAAGAAGAGTCGGCTTTGTACGGGACAGATATGCTTCCGGAGTAGCTACGATGTCTGTTGTTCCGTAGGATTTTGCCTTATAATTTAAAAGACGTGTCAGATGGGGGAACAGAGCATTTCCTACAAATTCACTGGTGCCCGCTCCGGTCAGAATCACATCAAAATCATCCTTGGTAATTACCTGATCAATGAACTTCTGAATCTCATCTTTGTGCTCCATGATCTGTCTGCAGGTTTTTTCCCATGTCGCCGGCTGCTGATAAATCTCCTTCACTGTCCATGTGGAAGAAGTTTCATTCATTTTTTCTTCTGTAATGTCAAAAATTGTGCTCATCGCAATCCTTCCTTTCCTTTTCAGATACAATTTTTCACGGGAGAGCCATTTTTCTCCCTCTCCTGCTCTATCTCATTTATGCGGCATTAAATTCCGTCTTCGTCACCAGACTCTTCCTGTAATGCCTGCTTGAATTCAAATTTCGCCACCTGCTCTTTTCCTGTCTGCAGAAGAGAATCTACAAGTCCATCCAGATCATCCATGAACTTTCTGGACATTACTACTTCCACCAGCATAGGCAGGTTTGTTCCGGCAAGGATACGTACATTCTCTTTATCACGTCCCAGCTGTGCTGCCGTATTAAAGGGCGTTCCACCCATCAAATCCGTAAAGATAATAACTCCTTCGCAGTCTTTCAGCGCGTCCAGAGCTTTCGTAAGCTCACCAGCCAGATCCTCCGTGCTGTAAGTGGGAAGGAAATCCACATACTGATATGATTCCTGCTCTCCCGCAATAAGATTTATAGAGCTTGTCATACCTGAACCAAAATTCGCATGTCCTGTCACTACTAATCCAATCATATTCTCTCTCCTAATTTTATTCGCACACGCACATCGTGCTTTCTTTTCCTGAATATCTTTTGCCGTACTACCGTTCTTCCTCTTCCAGCTCTTTCAGGTTCTTCTCCACCATGGGCATATAGACGGCTCTTGAATCAAAACACGCCTTGGCACTCCGAAAATAAGCCAGTGCATTTTCTTTGTCCTGCAGATACAGATATTGCTTCGCAATCATCACCAGAATTGCGCCAAGCGCAAATCCATAGTATTTTTTTGAATTGATGTCTTCTTCCAGTTCGCCGATCAGATCCGTTCTCTTTTCTATCATGACCTTATATGACATCTCGATGTAATGAATAAAGACCGTGTCTCCTGTCTGCCTGATTGCCTCCAGCAGCCAGTCTGCATATTTTTGATTGTCTTTCAGCAGAAATGTATGGAAATAATTCTCCAGAAAGCTTTTCTTGTCCGCCGCATTCTTGTAGGGAAAATCTATCATATGACGAAGCATATTTTCGAATTTATCCGTTTCCTTCGCCACATAGTATCCTCTCAGCTTGTACAGATCACAGACATAATCCCCCAGAAGTCTGCGGTTCATTCCCAAATCCGCAATCTTTTCCAGCGTTTCACTGTCCTTCTTTTGGAGAGCAGTATTCATGCTGCGCAGCTGAAAGTTCTTTATCCCCTGAAATACAAGATATCCGAGGAATATAATCAATATAACCGTAAGTGTCACGTTATTTAATGATATATTGTTCAAAAAGCCACCTGATTTCCATTCATAATAATATAGAAGAGGAGGGGCCGGGATTTTCATCCTCTCCCCTCCCCTTTGTCTGACGTAAAGTCACATCAGAATTCAGCCTGTCTTATTCCTCAGGCGTGGGATACTCATACCACTCAACAAGCGGTGTATATCCGCCCGGAAGTGTATTTCCGTCTGCGTCCATAGCCTGGGAGTTACCAGACCAGATACCGAATGCGCAGCCCAGAATACCAACTACCAGAATCAGAACGATACATTTAACCGGAGTCCAGCCCTTCTTAATCAGAACATAAAGTCCCAGAGTAATCAGAAGCGGGATCAGCTTCGGCAGAACACCGTCCAGAAGGCTCTGGATGTTAATCTGTGTCTCACCTACAATCAGACGAACGCTGGTAGAACCATAGTTAGCAATCAGACCACCTACTACGAAGATACCAAGAATGCTGGCTGCACGTGTGAACTCCTTTGCGTTGGAGGTCAGCATGGTAACTGCCTTGGTACCAAGTCCATAGGACCAGTACATCAGTCCGAAACGAACTGCGAACTGAACTGCATTGAAGATAATCAGGAAGAGAACTGCACCGATAATCTGTCCCTGCATTGCCATGTTTGCTGTCAGACCTGCCGTAATCGGAACCAGAGTCAGCCAGAACAGAGCGTCACCGATACCGCCCAGAGGACCAGCTGCGGAGATACGTACGGAACGAATTGTCTGTGTGTCAGCCTTGTTCTGCTCCAGGGAGAGAACAATACCCATTACAAATGTTACCAGGAACGGATGGGTATTCAGGAAGTCCAGGTTATGTGCCATGGAAGCCTTCAGGTCTTCCTTATTTGTATGTATTTTCTGAAGGCCGGGAAGGATACCCCACAGCCAACCGCAGGCCTGCATTCTCTCATAGTTGAAAGAGGCCTGTAAGAAACAGGAAAGCCAAACCATCTTATTCAGGGTCTTTTTGTCCAGCTGCGGAGCCGGTGTCAGATCCTGATACTTCTCGGGAATATTATATGCCATCCTCTTCACCTCCTACAAAGCCTGAGCCGGCATTCTGCTTGATCTTAGTCTGTGTATTGAAGTCGTAGATTGCAATTGCAACACCAACGAATGCGCAAAGAATCAGGGTTGCTCCGGATGTAGCTTTATTTGCGCTGCAAAGCAGAGACATTGCGAAACCAGCCAGAAGGAATCCCCACATCTCGTTGGACATCATAACCTTCATCAGGATAGCAAATCCGACAAATCTCATCGCTCCGCCTGCTGCGTCCAGTCCTGCCATTACCCAGGAGAACTGATAGGAGAAGTTCTGAAGTGTTTCACCAAGAAGAGAACCGCCGTACAGACCTGCTACTGCCAGAATACCGAACAGGCAGCCCAGGAAGCCCATCTCCAGGAAGTTCAGGTTGCGGATACCCTTTACGTTTCCTTCTTCCGCATACTTGTCAGCCTTAGCCATCATACCGGACATCAGAGTAAATGTCAGGGTAACTGCATACTGTCCGAACACTGCGAACGGAATTGCCAGACCAAGCGCTGCGCCTACACCGTCTGCTGTTGCTTCCAGATTAAGAGAAACAGCGAATACGGTTGCCATAATACCACCCATGATAGCATTGGGCGGCTGTGCTCCACCGATCGGCATACTTCCGATCTGAATCAGCTGGTAAGCACCACCAACTACAACACCCAGCTCAAAGTTACCAAGGATTGCTCCGATGATCGGGCAGGTAACGATGGGCTGATACAGAGATTCCAAAAAGCTGAACTGGTCGATGCCCATGATAAAGGCAACTACAAATACCAGAAGAGCCTGGATAATTGATATCTGCATATTTGCTCCTTTCCAAATAAACCACTCAATAGTTATTTGAACAATTTGTCAGTACTTTCTGTCGGTGTGTCCGGAACACGCTTAATCTCCAGTTCCACACCAAGCTCCTGCAGCTTCTTAAAGCAAGCTACGTCATCATCATCAACTGCGACTGAAGTCGCAACCTGACGCTTACCCTCAGCCATGTGCATATTTCCGATGTTTACTTTCTTAATCGGCACTCCGCCTTCTACCAGCTTAAGCACATCCTGAGGTGATTCACAAATAATTGCAATATGCTGATTCGCAGAAGCCTTGTGGATGATATTGATTGTCTTCTCCAGTGTAAAGAACCGTGTCTGCGCATAGGACGGCGCAGCCATGTTCATCAGGCCCTGGCGGAATTCATCCTTGGCTACCGCATCATTTGCAACCAGAAGCAGATTAGCGCCTACAACGCCGCACCACTGTGTCGCAACCTGACCATGAATCAGCCGATTGTCAATTCTCGTCAATCGAATATCGGGCATGTATCATTTCCCCCTTTCCTAAAAATATTTCAGCATAACCCGGGCAGGCAAGCCCGCTCCCTCATGCTTTAGTACAAGCGCTTCCCAAACGTATCCTATGAGAGGCAGCATATATTTACGTATAGTATTATATCAAATCTCACCGGAATTTAGTTGCACTTTTTGTTTTTTCTCTTGCATTTTTGGCTCAAATACCACACAAAGGCACATTTTCTATGTTAAAAAACGGAGAATCCCTGAAAAACAGGATTCTCCGTTCATTTTTCACCTTAAAACCTATCTTTACGCGGCATAATTCCAGGTATAGGAAAAGATATGAGCGCCTATTACCAGACCGCTTAAAGACGGGTAGTTCGCATAGGTACGGAAAAATACCCGGTTGCCTACATTAGATTCGCCGCTGATGGCGCGTCTTGCTGCCGTATAGCAGGATTCCGTCACAGAATCAAGTCCCTGCTCCAGCATCAGATCGAAACGGCCGGATGTTACAGGCGAGAACTGCCCTGATGCCCGGATTACACTCATGATATCGTTTTGTGCAAACCGGGGATCACGGATACGATTCATAACTACGGAGCCTACCGCCAGCTGACCTTCAGCTCCCTGATTACCAGCCTCACAGTAAATCAGAACCGCCAGCGCGGTGACTTCTTCCTCTGTGGCGTTATAAGGTGCGTACTGTACGTATTCCAGCTCTGTGGTACGTACTCCGGTTACATCTCCCAGAGAAGCCTCAATTTCCGCGGCCTTTGCCGCCTCAATCTGGGCCTCTATTTGTTTCTTTTCCGCAATCAGCTCTTCCAGAACCGCCTTCTGGTTCTCCAGAGTATTATTCTTTCCATCCAGATCGGCCTGAGCCTGGGCAATCTCATTTACATGCTGGCTGATCTTTCCCGAAGTGCTGTTTGCCAGAGCTGTTACTTCATTCTGCTTCTGCGTTACAGACGCCTGCAGTTCATCCAGCGCTTCCTTCTCTCCCTGCAGTCTGGCCTCCTGATCGGCTATTTCTTCCTTCTGAGCCACATACTGCTCAAACATTTCCCGATCGTACGCAGTGATACTGGCTGTGTAGCCTGCCTGGTTCAGAGCATCCGCAAAGCTTCCGGAAGTGATAAGAACTTCCAGAAACGAACTCTGAGGATGTTCATACATATATTGAATGCGGGCCTTCATATCCGCATACTGCTGTTCCTCCACAGCCCTGGCTTCCTCCAGCTCTGCCTGTGTTTTTTCGATTTCCGCCTGCTTGTCGGCGATCTGCTGATTCAGTGCATTGATTTCATCTTCCAGGGAAGCATACTGCTTGTTCAGATCTGCCAGATAATCTTCCATGTTTTCCTTGGCTTCCTGCAGTTTCTGCTTCTTATCCTCTGTTTCATCAATCTCCTGCTGTGTCTTGTTAATTTCCTCCTGCTGGTTATCGATCTCCTCCTGAATTTCCTCCACGTCACTCTCATCCGGCGTCTTTGCCGCATAGGAAGGAATCCCAAGCGCAAGCGCGAGAGCCAGTATCATCAGTTTCCGTATGATTCCTGTCAGTTTTGAGCCTCGTGTTCTTTTCATAACTTCTCCTGTATCGTCTGACTGTTTCAGAAATTCAGTCCCGCCGGCCGCCGCAGTGCACAGACATTCTTTTCAAAGTCAGCTAACTCCAATTATATTTTGTGAGCTGCCCTGTAAGCTTCATCTCCGGAAACCCGTTCTGACGCAGCGCCTCGTAAAGTACAATGGCCACAGAATTGGAAAGGTTCAGGGAACGCGTGTCCCCCACCATGGGAATGCGAACTGCCCGTTCCTGATTTTCCAGCAGAATTTCTTCCGGAATTCCTGCGCTCTCCTTGCCGAACATGATATAGCAATCCGGCTCAAACGCAGCCTCCGTATAGAGTTTTGCCCCTTTCGTCGTCGCCATCCAGGGGCGCGCACCGGGATTCCGTCTCAAAAAATCTTCATAATTTATATAGGTTGTCACATCCAGCTGTGACCAGTAATCCATTCCTGCTCTCTTCAAATCTTTCTCGCCCAGCCGGAAACCCAGCGGTTCAATAAGATGAAGACGTGTATTCGTGGCAACACAGGTTCTCCCTATGTTTCCGGTATTTGCAGGGATCTCCGGTTCCAGCAGCACAATATTAAGAGCCATTACCTCGCTCCTTTTTCCGCACGCAGCCTTGCCACAAAATGACCCAGGCGTCCCAGTGCTTCTTTCAGCTGTTCCAGAGAATAGGCATAGGAAATCCTCAGAAAACCTTCTCCGCAGGCTCCAAAAGCCGTTCCGGGGACTACCGCAACCTTCTCCTCTTCCAGGAAACGGGTCGCAAATTCCTCTGACGTCATTCCGAATTCCCGGATACAGGGAAAAGCATAAAAGGCCCCGTAGGGTTCAAAACAGGAAAGTCCCATTTCCCGGAACGCATTCATGAGAAAACGGCGTCTCTGATCGTAAGATTCCCGCATAACAGCCACATCTGCATCTCCGTTTCTGAGAGCCTCCACTGCCGCATACTGACTGTTTGTCGGTGCACACATAATCGCGTACTGATGAATTTTTGTCATCTGGCCGATAATTTCCGCCGGACCGCAGGCATATCCCAGACGCCATCCGGTCATGGCATAGGCTTTGGAAAAGCCATTGATCAGAATGGTCCGTTCCTTCATGCCCGGCAGACTCGCGATCGACACATGCTCGCCTTTATAACTCAGTTCAGAATAAATCTCATCTGAAAGAACGTAAATATCTTTTTCAATAACAACCTGCGCAATCTCTTCCAGATCCTTCTTCTCCATAATAGCTCCCGTAGGATTATTCGGAAACGGAAGGACAAGAATCTTCGTCTTATCAGTTATTGCGTCCAGAAGCTCCTGCTTTGTAAGCCGGAAATCATTTTCTGCCTTCAATTCAATAATCACCGGCACGCCGTCTGCCAGAACCGCACAGGGCTCATAAGATACATAGCTGGGCTGGGGAATCAGAACCTCATCTCCGGGATTGAGCATGGCGCGAAAAGCCATATCAATACCTTCGCTGCCTCCTACAGTAATGAGCACCTCGTCTGCCGGATTATAACTGGTATGAATGCGCCGTTCCAGATAACGGACAATTTCCTGCCGCAGCTCTTTCAGTCCGGCGTTGGAAGTATAGAAGGTACGCCCCTTTTCCAGAGCGTAAATACCTTCATCCCGGATATGCCAGGGAGTGTCAAAGTCCGGCTCGCCCACACCCAGGGAAATCGCGTCCGGCATCTCACTTACAATATCAAAGAATTTACGGATGCCAGACGGGGAAATCGAAACAACTTTATCGGATAATGGATTTCTCACAGTGTCATCAGCATCCTTTCGTCTTTGGATTCATGTGCCATAATAGAACCATGATCCTTATATTTTTTCAATATGAAATGTGTGGCAGTACTCAGCACGGAATCCAGCGGCGACAGCTTATCGGATACAAACTGAGCCACATCGCGCATAGTCTTTCCTTCCAGCATAACCAGGAAGTCAAAGCCGCCGGAGATCAGATACACACTGTTCACTTCGGGATAGTTGTAAATACGTTCTGCCACCTTGTCAAACCCCAGTCCCCGCTGCGGCGTAACCTTCACTTCAATGAGAGCGGTTACTTTTTCCTCGCTGGTTTTATCCCAGTCAATCAGGGTATGATAACCGCAGATAATCCCCTCTTTTTCCATATCTGCAATCTCATTGGCTATCTCCGCCTCGCTGGATCCCAGCATCACAGCCAGATCCTTCAGCTCAATACGACTGTTGTTCTCAATAAACGTCAGAATTTTTTCTCTCACAACCATAACCTCCCGTCAGTTTTTATAGATTTTATACAATTCATCCGTCTTCGGACGTTCCAGATAACTCTCTTCTTTGCCATTCCAGATACGACGTGCTTTTCCTTCCGTGGTCTTTCCAATAACAGCTGCCGGAATCCCTGCTGCCTGAAGCTTTCTCGCCAGATCGTGTCCCCGCTCTGCAGTCATCAGCATACAGCCACTGGAAATCAGGTAATAGGGATTCAATTCGAAATACTCGCAAATCTCCACTGTTTCCTGTCGAATGGGAATTGCCTTCAAATCCGCTTCCAGTCCTACTCCTGAAGCTTCCGCCACTTCCCAGAGCGCGCCGTAAATACCACCCTCTGTCACATCATGCATGGCGCTGACTCCATGCTCCACGGCAATCCTGGATTCCGGTACCACCGACAAATACCGATCAAAATCTTTGGCTGTGTCTACAAAAGATGCAGAAAAACGTGCAAGAAGTTCGCTTTCCTTTTCTTTGGCAATAATCGAAGTTCCTTCGATGCCAATCCATTTTGTCACCAGAATGTCCTGTCCCGGTTTTGCACCTGCAGTGGATACCAGCCGATCCTCCCGAACCTTTCCCACGCCGGTGACGCTGATCACAGGCTGGTTAACGGCCCGTGTGACCTCTGTATGACCTCCCATAACCTGAATATGGAAAGAGGAACAGGCTTCTTCCACCTGCCCCATCATTTCCCGGATATCTTTCTCCTCAATCTCTTCAGGCAAAAGCACGGTCAGCATGACCCCTACCGGCTCCGCTCCGCTGCTGGCCAGATCATTAGCTGTAATCTGAATCGCCAGCATTCCCGTATCCTTCACGGTACCCGTAATCGGATCCGTAGAAATCACAAAAACCTCATCCGGCGCCAGCTTCACAGCCGCACAGTCCTCGCCTACGCCGGCTCCCAGCAGTACCTCCTCGCGTCTGGTATGAATCTGCTTAAAGATGCTTCTTTTTAATACTGTTTCTGATATTTTTCCAACCTTCATCTTCCGACGCCTCTCTACTGCATCCGCTCAACGCAGGAAGCCAGCGTAGCATGTACAAGTGCCTCATCCTGCGTGGCAATCGCTGCCTGCAGTTCATTGGAGAGGTTCGGATCTCCTGCCACACCCACAGTAATAGTCCGCGGGAACATCTGATACGTGGTCTTGTTTTCTTTTACCACATCCTGTTCCACGCCATTCACATATATGTGTTTGTAGAGTTCTGCAACGATACCTGTCTGCCCTTTCTTTTCGACAATATAACCAATAGGCTGCCCGGCATCTGCGACAATCTGCGTAGGGGCAGGGGTAGTGCTCACCGTCGTACTGGTAAATTTCAGAGTCCGGTTCGAAGGTCTCGTCTCCTCGCCATAAATAGTAAAGGTTACCGTCTTATTGGACGTATATGCCTCAATATAAATCGGAGAATCCAGATTATTTTTGAACTTCAGATCCTTATAGGTTCCCGCAATGGCCGCGTCATCCGCCGGCTCCACATAAGATACGGGCATGGAATGACCGGAGCGTTCCACAATTTCCAGTTCTGCGCGGATCACTGCGTTGTAAAGAGTGGTGGAAACCTGACAGATTCCGCCTCCCATACTGTCTACAGTCTCTCCGTTCAGATAGGATCCAGCCATGTAATATCCGTTTGCTGCGGTAAACGGACTGACAGCTTCATAGGCAGAGAACGTCTCTCCCGGATAAAGAATCGTTCCGTTGATCAGTTCCGCTCCTCTGGCTATGTTTGCAGAACGGCTGCTTCCGGATGTTTTATAACTGGTGGTAAATGTGCCGAGATTATCCTGAATTTTTTTCAGCTCTTCTTCATTTCCCTGAGGCTCGTCAAGCGTTACCGGAAGTTCAACACTGCCTTCTGTATAATCCCACTCATTTTCTATATAGCTGATAATGGTATCCACAGCTCCGTCCACATCCAGCACAAGCCCTGTGGTTCCCGGAACATATTCAAAGGTGCTGCCGCTCTTTTTCAGACCTGCGTCTACCGCCTCCTGGTCAAACTGTGTACACTCGCTGTTCACATATTCGGATACCAGTTCCCGGTCCAGCGTCCACTCCAGCTGGTAATTCTTGTTTTCATGCTCCAGATCCTTGCGATCTTTATACCGCTGTATAATATTCCCCGTCTTTCCAAGCTGAAGCGCTTCCTCTGTAACGTCCAGATTCGTACATTCCAGCCCCAGAGAACTCAGGGTGGGCTGCAGCTGATTTTCTCCGATACAGAGAGTCAGTGTCTCAGCCGCCATCTCGTCCGCATAAACCTCCAGTTCCTCCCGGGCTTCTGCTGCCGTCTTTCCGGACATATCCATTCCGTCGATGTAAACTCCTGTATGAATCACGGAATCTGAAGCGGTTCCTGCCGCCTGCGCTTCTGTGCTGCCTGCTGCAGCCATAATTCCCAGCGCCAGCGCCGCAAACCAGGTTATTTTTTTCATAAATACTCTCCTCTTTTCCTGTCGGCCGCCGGCCTTATGCCGGCCGCTGTCTGCCGTCTGTCCTTTTCCTGTTTTATGAAAGCGCATAGGACAGCATCGGCACTACCATCGCTATTACCAGAATCACAATAATCACTGTAGAAATAATTTTTCTGGATTTTTTATCGTACCAATTCATCTTATGATCCTCCCGTATGTGGAAATGATTTTATCAATTAACTTGGATGCCTCGCTTTTTGTCAGAGTGTCCGCAGACACGTCTAACGCTATTTTATGATATTTTATCAGATCATTCAAGTATCCTTTTTGGGCAGGTGTGGCCGGGCTCTGCTTTTTTGCCTTATACACCAGTTGTTTTGGCACAAAAAGCTCTTCCGGGCTCTCCGGAAATTCACGTATCAGCCGTTTGTAAAGTTCCATTGCAGCGCATGCGTCATCCACCGCCCGGTGTGCGCGTTCATGAGAAATACAGAAATGACAGCAAAGGGATGTCAGACTCTTATGTTCCACGTCCGGAAGCAGCGCCCTTGCAATCTTCAGCGTGTCGATTCCAGCCTTTTCAAACTTCAGTCCAAAGTTTACGGCATTGTTTTTCACAAAGCTGTAATCAAACAGGATATTATGACCCAGCAGCGGCAGTTCTTCACAGAATTCCACCAGTTCTGTCACCGCTGCGTTAGTCTCCCTTCCACCGGCAGCCATCTCATCTGTAATCCCGGTCAGTTCCTGAATCCGGGGGCTGACAGGGATTCCCGGATTCAGAAGCGCTTCATAGGTATCCTGAATCTTTCCGTTTTTTACTTTTACAGCCCCAATCTCCAGAATCCTGTCTTCTGTCGGACTTAAACCTGTGGTCTCAAGGTCCAGAGCAATATAACTGTCTGTCATCTTTCACCTCTTTCTGCCTCCAGACAGGTTAAAAGCGCATCTCCCGTCAACGGATCCCTCTTTTCGTAATCAAAAACCAGAATCCGGGGCGCTGCCCCTTCCCCGGCAACTGCTTCTATGTGCACCTGTCTGGGCAGTGTTTTCTGTATCTCCCGAATCTCTTCTTTGTATCGGCTCTGTTCGGGCGCAAAAGAAGGTCTTGCCTTCGCCCGTTCTCTCAGATAATAATCTATCGTAAGAAGCTCTCTGTATCTGTTTTCCTCCTCCGGAAAACGCTGCACTGCAAAGAGCAGAAGCAGTTCATATTTTCTCGCCCGGGAAGACTTCTGTCCTTCCTGATTTGCTCTGTAGAAACATGACAGCTCCTCAAAAAATGAAAACGGAGATGCAAAACAGGAAATCAGTTTTTCCAGTGTTTTCTGGAATTGGTGACTATTATAATAGATTTCCACCATTTCTTCAATCATCTTAAGCCGCAGGAGATCTCCAAACGAAAGCCATGGCGTGCTTAATACCTCATAAGGCGGCTGGCTCCGGTAAACTATCCCGTACTTTTCTGCATCCTGATACATAGGCGCGCCTTTCAGCACCTTCAGAAAACCCAGCTGAAGCTGTTCCGGATGCATGGAAAACACCCTGTCAAAGGAGCTTCCAAAACTGCTGTAATCCTCAAAAGGCAGACCGGCAATCAAATCCAGGTGCTGGTGAATATTATGTCTCTTTCGGATTTGAGCAACCACAGTCTCAAGCTGCTCCAGATCTGTTTTCCTGCGTACAGCTGTCAGCGTATTCTGATTTGCAGACTGCACGCCAATCTCCAGCTGCACCAGACCCGGCCGCATGCATCCAAGAAGTTCCAGTTCCTCCGCATCCAGAAGTTCCGCCTCAATCTCAAAATGAAAATTTGTAATTCCGTTATCATGCTCCAGTATATACTTCCATATGGCCACCGCGTGGCTTTTACGGCTGTTGAAGGTCCGATCCACGAACTTGACCTGCGGCACTTTCCGATCCAGAAAAAACTGAAGTTCCCGGCACACCTTGTCCAGGCTGCGGAAACGGACGCTTTTTTCCACAGAAGACAGACAGTAACTGCAGGAAAACGGACAGCCGCGGCTCGATTCATAATAAATAATCCGGTTTTCAAATTCCGAAACTCCGGTATACGGAAAGGGAATCTCATTCAAATCCGGCAGGCGGGCAGGCGGATTTGAACAGATCCTTTTCTTTGCCCTGTCCCGGAACACAAGTCCCGGAATTGCAGCCAGATTCTCTGTATCTGCCTGTCCATTCTCATAACATTCCACCAGTCTGCGAAAAATTTCCTCACCCTCCCCGCACAGTATCCCGTCTGCTCCCGGGTTTTCACGAAGAAATTCTTCCGCGTTCCAGGATACTTCCGGTCCGCCCAGCCAGACAGGAACATCCGGCATGATTTTTCTGCAGTTTTCCACGAGTTCCCTTACATAAACAATATTCCAGATATAGCAGGAAAATAACAGCACATCCGGTTTCCGCAGATAGAGTTCCTGCAGAATCTCTTCCGTACGGTGATTAATGGTAAATTCCGCAAGCTCCACACAGGATCTGCTGCCCGCAGCGGCACTGAGACTGTAGACGGCAAGATTGGAATGTATATATTTTGCGTTAATTGCAGTAAGAAGCAGTTTCATAAAAGGTTCTCCCTGTATTTTTCAGTTTCTGTATTTCCGGTTTTATCAATCATTATGACTTTTTTCCCTGTAAACTGCAACTCCTTTTTATTTCTCTGCCTGAAACATCTGATACAGCCGGCTTTATTTTCAATTCTCATCGGGACAGTCTGCGTTTCCTATTTGCATACCGCAATCTGGCTTACAATATCCGAATACACCTCCACATGAGGAGTTCTGCAGACATGCAGCGCATCCTGATGTTCTTCCCCGTGCTTCAGAATCCTGGAAAGAAGATTCTCATTCTCCAGAAAATGTCCGGGGGAAAAACTTACATCTTCTTTTTCTGAAAACAGCGCCACATAAAAAATTCCTGTTTCCACTAAATCCTGAAAGAAATGGCTTCCATAGGAGAGCTCCGGCATCAGTCCCAGGGCCGAGGATGAATATTCGCACATAACCTGCACCCGATTCAGCTCCGTAAAATGAACCGGCACACCCAGAGACGGCGTAGTTGTTCCAAACCGTCCGGGACCTATCAGCATCAGATTCTGATCCCCCAGTTTCCGGTTCAGCTCTCCAATCAGCCGGGCAATCGTATATTTCTCCTGTTCACTCTTTCCTGCATAACTTTTGGCATCTACATATATTACATAATCGATGGGAAGACGTACATTCCCGCCCATAAAATTGCCTCTGGTCCAGAAAATACAGTCGTCTCTTCCGTTTATCTGCGGCAGTTCCACTGTCTTTCCCAGTCCTTTGGTCTGAAGCGGGCGGCACTGAAGCAGATTGATCCGAAAACTTCCGTCTTTGCGGAAATTAACCGTGAACTCAATATCTACCGGATAATCATATTTCTGAGACAAACGCGCAAGAATCTCTTTCATCAGCTCCGGAAAGGGCGTGTCACGAAGAAGCTTGCGAAAGTTCAGTGAATACGGAGGTTTCCGATCCCGATACCCCAGCTCCCGAAGACGCTGATATTCCGTATAATCCATCTGTGCAAAGAGACTCTTATCTGTTTTAATATCCAGAGCAAGAGCATCATCCAAATCTATGCTCATAAATCTGTTTTCCTTCAGATTCAGCACATCCACATAATGCTGAGAAAATTTTCTTTCATCTCCGGCCTGGATCAGCGGTGTGCGCATGGGATTATCCAGAGTGACAATTCGCGCGTAATCCCCGATAATCCGATCCACCGCTCTGGTTCCCAGACCAAAAACCAGGCGCAGCATTCCCGCGTCCATATCAATATCCTTATCCCATACATAAAGGTTTGAAGAATTCCCCATACCGGCCAGGTGCGGGAAAAAATAATCTCCAAAATAATCTCCTGACACCCTCTGAACGAGGACTGCCATCTGCTCATCTTTCTGCGCAAGTCCCCGGCTTACCCGGTACTGGAGGGCGTCTTCATTCATAGTGCTTGCGTACACTGTTTTTACGGCATCCTCAAAGGCCTGAAGCCGCTCCTCCGGAGAGCCCTGGTTTGGACAGAAAACACTTTCATACTTTCCCGCAAACGCATTTCCGAAATTATCCTCCAAAAGGGAGCTTGAGCGGACTATGATGGGAGACTGTCCGTAATACTCCAGCATGCGGACAAAATAATCCCGGATCAGCTCCGGAAATTTCCCTTCCAGAATACGTTTCTTCAGTTCCGGAGCATATGTAAAATATCCTTCCCTGGTCTTCTGCTTCATGCGCAGGCTCCAGCATCCGTTCTGAACGATATAAGTGTAAAAAATATCCGCGCCCAGATAAAAAGAATCATTGGACTCCATAAGCGGCTGAAAACGCGCCGCATCCGCCGGATCTTTCATCAGCATCTGACGCGCCAGCAGCATGCCGACACTCTTTCCGCCTATATAACCGCTTCCGATTTCCCGTCCTGCCACCCGGACTATCTCTTCCAGAGAAAAATATTCTACACACAAATCGTAAATTCTGGAATTTTTCCCCACAAGCAATTCCAGCAGAAGACATTTTTTCTCCTCCTGCAGTTCTGCGCTGCCGCTGCGGGCATCCGCACAGCTTTTTATTATTTCCTCCCAGTAATCCCGCTTTCTTTCCCTGTACAAAAGATTACTGAAAAGCTCTGCCGTTTCCGCCGAAGCCGTAATGGAAACTGCTTCCTGCTCCTTCAGAAGGTGAGGAAGAAACATGGTCGGAGAATATCTCTGCCATACTTTCAGAGGATGGACATAATAATTTCCCTCAATATGATAGAGCTCCAGAAGCAGCTGAGTCGTCTCTCTGATACGGGCAATTGTGTCATACGTATGCGCGTCACGGATCAGAGCAAAGTATGCAATCGTATTTAATTCGTAAAGATAGGGGCAGGTTACCTGAAAAAAGTTTCCAATCATAAGATCTGAATGCCAGGCATCCAGAAGAAACGTCAGACTGTCAAAAACATAAAACGCATCCAGTCCCGCTTCCGTAATGATCTGACGGATCTGAGAAGCAAATGCTTCAAACCCCTGTCCGGAATCTACCCTGCTGATCTGAATTCCTTCGGTATCCTTTAAAACCGGCTCATGAGATGCAAACCGGATATAGATTATTTTTCTTCCGTCCCGCCTGGCCTGATCAATGTATGGCCCGGTCATATACCGGTAATCGTCAATGGTATCCACCTGCCACACTACATTGTCTCCCATCCGCAGCATGTCGATCATCTGATCAAAACCTTTGATTCCTGTACTTGCCCGTTCATGCATGATATCGTCCTCCTTTTTACTCTGTAATCTTTTCTGCAGAATCCAGACGTATTCCAAAAACAAAGAGGCGGTCTGAGCAGGATTTTCATGAATATCCGCTCAATACCGCCTCTTTGCGACTGCATTTTATAATTCTTTCTGTTATTTATGCAATACCGGTAACCGTATAGTCTTTCGCTTCTACGGTTTTCTTCAGAACATCGTCAGCTACTTCTTCACTCAGTGTTACCACTGCCGTTCCTGTCTCATGGCTTACTACTGCCTCGCTTACCTGAGGAAGCTCTTCGAGAGCCTTTTTTACTGCTGCCTCACAGTGTCCGCACATCATACCTTCAATTGTAATCGTTTTTTTCATACTTGTCTTCTCCTTTTTTACATTTTGTTTTATTTTTTTATCTTTACCCGCATCATGCATCCGAAACCAGTTCAGACGAAGCGCGTTTGTTACCACACAGAAGCTCGAAAGACTCATGGCTGCCGCCCCGAACATGGGGCTGAGCTGCCAGCCAAACACAGGAATCCAGACACCTGCTGCCAGCGGAATGCCAATGACATTATAGAAGAATGCCCAGAAAAGATTTTCATGAATATTACGAAGCGTTGCTCTGCTCAGCCGGATAGCTGCAGGCACGTCACGCAGACTGCTTTTCATCAGAACTACATCCGCAGCATCTATGGCAATGTCGGTTCCGGCCCCAATGGCGATTCCCATATCAGCTCTTGTCAGAGCCGGCGCGTCATTGATACCGTCGCCCACCATGGCCGTCTTTCCCTTTTCTTTGAGAGCACGTATCACACGTTCCTTTCCTTCCGGAAGTACTCCGGCAATCACCTCATCCACACCTGCCTGTTTTCCGATAGCTCTTGCCGTTTTCTCATTATCACCGGTCAGCATCACTACATGGATACCCATATTCTGAAGTTCCCGTACTGCCTGGGGACTGTCTTCTTTCATTACATCTGCTACGGCGATGATTCCCAGCAGTTTCCCGTCCTTTGCGAAAAACAGCGGCGTCTTTCCTTCCTCTGCCAGCGCCTCTGCCTGACGGCGTACATCCGCCGCGACTTCTGCAGTTTCACTGATATATTTCAGGTTACCGCCTGTCAGACGGCCGCCGGCCGCACTGCCTCCCTGCTGCGTTTCCGAAAGTATTCCGGTCAGACCGCCGCCTGGTACTGCCTGAAATTCCTCTACCTCCAGTTCATCCTGAACGCCCCGCTCCCGGGCTGTTTCCAGAATTGCCCTGGACAGAGGATGCTCGCTCTTCTTTTCCAGAGCGTAGGCAAAAATCAGCAGTTCTTCTTCCGAAACTCCCTGCACCGGAATAATATCTGTAGTCTTTGGTTCACCGCTTGTAATAGTTCCCGTTTTATCCAGAGCCACAATCTGCATCTTCCCTGTCTCTTCCAGAGAAACAGCCGTCTTAAACATAATACCGTTTCTGGCTCCCATTCCGTTCCCCACCATAATGGCCACAGGAGTCGCCAGCCCCAGGGCGCAGGGACAGCTGATTACCAGAACTGAAACGGCACGCGCCAGAGCAAAGCCAATGGTCTCTCCTGCCGCAAGCCAGATAAGAAGCGTTACAACGGCAATGCCGATGACCGCCGGCACGAACACTCCGGACACCCGATCCGCAACCTTGGCAATAGGCGCCTTTGTGGCAGCCGCATCGCTGACCATCTGAATAATCTGAGAAAGAGTTGTATCTTCACCGACTCTTGTGGCTTCACAGCGGATAAAACCTGAATGATTCAGAGTAGCCGCCGACACCGTATCTCCCGGTTTTTTATCTACAGGAATACTTTCTCCTGTCAGCGCTGATTCATTAACCGCGCTGATGCCCTCCAGCACAATACCGTCCACCGGTATATTTTCTCCGGGGCGTACCACAAAGATATCTCCTTTTCGTACCTGTTCAATGGAAACCGTAGTTTCTGTACCTTCCCGGATAATCACAGCCGTCTTCGGCGCGAGTTTCATAAGTCCCTTCAATGCATCTGTGGTTCTTCCCTTGGAGTAAGCCTCCAGCATCTTTCCTACTGTAATCAGGGTCAGAATCATGGCCGCGGACTCAAAATAGAATTCATGCATATAGGACATGACGCCTTCCATATCGCCGTTCAGCTGGGCTTCTGTCATGGCAAGCAGCGCATACAGACTGTAAATAAAAGAAGCTGCCGATCCCATTGCCACCAGCGTATCCATATTAGGGGCTCCGTGCAGCAGCCCTTTAAACCCGCTGATAAAAAATTTCTGATTAATCACCATGATAATGCCCGCCAGCAGCATTTGAAGAATGC
Source organism: uncultured Merdimonas sp. (assembly GCA_944378225.1). GTDB lineage: Bacteria > Bacillota > Clostridia > Lachnospirales > Lachnospiraceae > Laedolimicola. The sequence continues at coordinate 9,909 of CALWGE010000009.1, read as the reverse complement.
CCATGGCTACATGATTTCCTTCCAGAACCTGTGGAACCGGCCAGTTCCACATCATGTGACCCATGGAAATATACATCAGCGGAACCAGAAAGCACAGCGATGCAATCAGTCTTCTGCGCACCTTCGGCGTCTCTGTATCTTTCAGAATATCTTCCTCAGCTCCTGCCGCAGCGGCTGAGTTTTTCGCCCCTGCCGCAGTTCCTGCGCTGTCTGTGCCGCCCTTTACCGCAGCTCCATAGCCGGCGGCTTCCACAGCGGCAATGACAGCCGCTTCATCCGCCGTTCCTTCCACACCCATGGAATTCGTCAGAAGACTCACGGAACAGGAAGTAACGCCAGGCACCTTTGACACGGCTTTTTCCACCCTGGCACTGCAGGCCGCACAGCTCATCCCTGTCACACGGTATTGTTCCATAATTTTTCCTCCTCTCATCTTTGTATCACCCATAAAGCAGGGAACAGCCCCACTTCGGTATGTTTCCTTTATCAATCGGCTTTATCTCATCAGCTTCTGAAGTACAGTCACCAGTTCATCAATCGTCTCATCATTGCCTTCCCGGATATCTTCTGCAACGCAGGTCCGGATATGACTGGCAAGCAGCACCTTGTTAAAGCTGTTCAAAGCCGCATTAACTGCCGACACCTGGATCAGAATATCCGGGCAGTAAGAGCCGCCCTCCACCATCTTTCGTATGCCCCGCACCTGCCCTTCAATCCGGCTCAAGCGGTTCACAAGATCCTTATATTCCTTATTTGTGCGCTCTTTTTTGTCGTGCACAAAGCAGCATTCTTTCCGTTCATCCATTTCCGTCACCTCTTTCCCCCGGCTTACAGTCACTGGATATGTCCATATACGCCCAGGGGGTATTTTTCATTCGCGTTTATTATATACCCCCATCGGGTATTTTGCAAGCTTTATTTTTTTATTCAGAAATCAATACGGAGAGATTTGCAGCCTTTCACCCCCTTGACGGTCTCCTCTTTTTTCCGTATTCTAAAGAATGCAGGTAAATCAACCACTCCTGTCTGAAAAATACAACAGCGTTATCATACAAAACTACGAGGTACATGCATGAATTTATACGATATCCTGGGACCGGTCATGGTCGGTCCATCCAGTTCTCATACAGCCGGTGCTGTAAGAATCGGTCTCATTACACGCAGACTGTTGGGAGATGAGCCGGTAAAAGCTCACATTGATCTGGCAGGCTCCTTCGCGGCTACCGGAAAAGGCCATGGAACTGACCGGGCTCTTGTGGCCGGCCTTCTCGGTATGCAGCCAGACGATACCCGCATTCCTGACAGTCTGCGTCTGGCTCTGGAACGTGGTATGGAAGTCCATTTCCACGAGGTGCAGCTGACAGATGCCCACCCGAACACAGCCGTTCTCCACGTAGAAACAGCCCAAGGCAGAAAGCTGGAACTTCAGGCCTCTTCTCTGGGCGGTGGACGCATTATGGTAAATAAACTGGACGGAATTGAAGTCAATTTTACAGGAGAGAGTCCTACTCTTATCGTTCACAACCTGGATCAGCCTGGTCATGTGGCAGAAGTCGCCTCTATGCTGTCTCATAAAGCAGTCAACATAGCCACTCTGCATCTCTATCGAAACCGGCGCGGGGGCTATGCCGTTATGGTACTGGAGACAGATCAGCCCGTACCGGAAGAATCCGTTACCTGGCTCTCTCACCTGGAAGGTGTCATGAAAGTCACCTATCTCAATCCCACACAGGAGGAAGACAATGGCCTTTGAATCAATGGAAGAATGGATCCAATACTGCAGAAAACAAAGTGTATCCGCCCCCGAGGCAGTCATTCTGGAAGATATTCATGACCGCGGTGTCACACGGGCGGAAACCTGGAAACAAATGGCCGGCATGTGGTCTGCCATGTGCCAGTCCGATGGGGAATACGACCGAACTCTGATTTCCCAGAGCGGTCTGGTGGGCGGCGCCGCCGGACAGATGGAAGATTATATAAAAACAGATCACACTCTTTGCGGTGACATGATCGGCAAAGTCATTATGCGCGCTCTTCGTCTGGGCGAATCAAACGCCTGTATGAAACGGATCGTTGCGGCTCCTACGGCAGGAGCCTGCGGCGTTCTTCCGGCAGTTCTGATCACCACCGCAGAGGCAGAGAAATTTTCTGATGAAAAAATGACAGAGGCCCTTTTTACTGCCGCCGGTATCGGTCAGATTATCGCATCCAGGGCATATATTGCCGGCGCCATGGGCGGCTGTCAGGCAGAAATAGGCTCAGCTTCTTCCATGGCTGCAGGTGCCCTTGTATATCTGAAAAACGGCTCTCCGGAACAGATAGCAGACGCTGCCGCCATTGCCATGAAAAACCTTCTGGGACTCGTCTGCGATCCGGTGGCCGGGCTGGTAGAAGTTCCCTGTGTCAAACGAAATGTCGTCGGCGCCATAAACGCCATGGCTGCCGCAGATATGGCACTGGCAGGAATACATAGTGCCGTGCCCGCGGATCAGGTTTTTGATGCCATGAAAGAAATCGGCGACCAGATGAACTCTTCTCTGCGCGAGACTGCCGAAGGCGGACTGGCCGCCACGCCTGCCGGGCGAAAGGTTCGCGAGAAACTTACGCTTCACTGACTGCAGACAAAGACATTTTTACAGAACGGCACCGATAACAGGGTATGCCGTTCTGTTTTTTATTTTTCTTGTCTTTGTAAACTCTTTGTGCTATGCTTGACCAAGTCAAGAAAAGGAGTTGAGTATTACATGTTTCAAACACTGGCTTATTACGCCACTGTCTTTCATCGGAGTTTTACTGCCTATACCACCGAACGGCTACGGCAGCTTGGCTTGAATTTCGGCTCCCTGTTTCCCGTAATCTATGTGGGAAAACACCCGAACTGTACTCAGGCAGATCTGACCAAAGCTCTCGGACTTGACTGGGGATATTCTCAGCGCTGCATTACCAGACTGGTAGAAGAAGGATTTCTTACCCGTGAAAAATCCGGCCGGGCTTACTGTCTGAACTTAAGTCCCAAAGGGCAGGAAGCCTTCCGGATCAGTCATCAGGTCTTTTTCGACTGGGACAGTCAGGCTCTTTCTGCTCTGAACAAAGCAGAGCAGAAACAGTTATTCGCTCTCCTGGCCAAAGCCACAGCTTATAATGACTCACCGGGAAATCGCCGTATCTTCGAAAAATCCGGGAAAGGAAGTAATTAAGATGAATTATGCTATTGTTTACAGCAGCCGCACCGGCAATACCGCCATGCTGGCTCAGGCTATACGGGAAACTCTTCCACAGGAAAACTGCCTTTATTTCGGCGAACCAGATTCCAGAGCACTGGACGCAGAAATGATCTATGTGGGCTTCTGGACTGACAAAGGCACCTGTGATGAGCAAAGCGCCCGCTTCCTGCAGACACTGACTGGCAGCAGACACCAGGTGTTTTTGTTCGGCACCGCCGGCTTTGGCGGCTCTCCGTCCTACTTTAATCAGATTCTGAAACGTGTACAGGAAAATATCAATCCCGAGATTCAGGTAACCGGAACCTATATGTGTCAGGGCAAAATGCCCCAGACCGTACGCAGTCGTTATGAAACAATGCCGGAGAGTCCCCGCCGTACTGCCATGCTGGAAAATTTTGATCTGGCTTCCTGCCATCCGGATTCGCTGGATCTGATGCAGTTAAAAGCAGCTGTAACAAAATAGAACTGTACTTCACAAAAGAATAAAAAAGAAAAGGCGTGTCTGCGAAATGACACACCTTTTTTCTGCATTTTAAATCCGCGCATTCTGCTTTGAACCCTGAACAGCGTCGTTACCTCTGCAGCCGGCTCGGCTCAGGCTGCCTCGCGGCACACGAAAGCTTCTGCTTAGGGCTGCTTCATTCCTGACCTGACCCGGTTCACAGATTTCCGTTGCGCAAGACCCAAGCGTCAGTGCTGCTTACAAAGGGCTGCACACTGTTCATAAAATCCGAGGCAGAATATCACCCCTGCTGTAGCGGATTGCAGGTACAGGGCACCGCTAATTCCCCGGCTGCGCGGAAGTTTTATGACATAATAAATATTGAATTGTGACTGTCTTTTCCCGACTGTCCCCGATAGTATACCGTTAATTCGACTGTTTGTCAACGGCTTTCTGGCTGCGCAGCTCTTTAAAAAACGTGGTCAGCATACTGCTGCATTCCTCACCGAGAACTCCTCTTTCTACCTGTACCTGATGATTGAATTCCGGCATCTCCAGTAAATTCAAAACCGATCCTGCACAGCCGGCTTTGGGATTCATGGCTCCAATCACAACACGTCCCATCCGCGCCTGTACAATGGCCCCGGCACACATCTGACATGGTTCCAGGGTAATATACATGGTACAGTCTTCCAGACGCCAGTCTCCTGTTTTTTTGCTTGCCCTGCGAATTGCATTCAGCTCCGCATGGGAAAGTGTATTCTTGTCCGTATTTCTGCGGTTATAACCTCTTGCTATGATTTTCCCATTCTGCACAATTACGCAGCCAATGGGAACTTCCATCAGCGCCCAGGCCTTTTTTGCCTGACGCAATGCCTCTTTCATATATTTTTCATCCAAGGCTCTTTCAGCTGGATTCATCTTCATCCTTCCTTTTCTTATGTCTGCTGTTTGAGAAGCCGGCACCAGTAACCAAAATTTTCACAGCCAGCCGACGGACCTTTATCAGGTGCTTTCAGAACCCGGAATTCTTCAAATCCAAACATGGATGCCAGCATTTGTTCCTTTTCATTATAAATTCCCGGCACTCCTATGTAATAATTCACCTGTTCTTCCGTTGTTTTACGAAGCAGTAAAAGATGATGGTGCTGATAAAATCCGTGCAGGAGAAAGCTGTTGTTTCCCAATCCCCATTTATCTCTGGGTATCCGGGACAATTCCCTGTTTCCCAGACGAATCCCTGTTAAAAGAACACCGCTTGCATCCTGATACCGGACAGCAGGAAAACGTGAAACAAGATATTCCCACTGTCTCTTACGCGGATCCTCAGGTTCGCTGTCAGCTGCCATCTGTACAATCTGCGAACTTTCAGAGTCTGCCGTTAAAACATTTTCCTTTTTTGTTTCATCAGATTTTTCTTCTTCTCTGCTGCTTTTTCCACTGCTTTCAGTATCCTGAATATTTTCCGGCTGACGTTGTTCCCTTCTGACTTCCCTGATTTCTCTCGGCCCTTCCTGCCTGGCAGACCTCTCAAGAGATTGAAACCTGTCTACATCCACCGGATAATCGTCCCATTCTGCAGCAAAAACCCGGGTTTCTCCCTCTATGTAAATTCCACGGCTTTCCTCCAGACCAAAACCACCCATGAGACTGTCTGTCTGTGTAACACCATTCCACTCCAGCGCTCCGTTACGGCTTTCCAGTTCTCCCAGATACTGTCCCTCCAGCTTTTCCCGCTTTTGCCGGAAAACATATACCCGGTACGGTTTTTGCCGCTGCCCGTAGAATCCTTTTACATGCACCCAGATCCGGCACTCTCCTCCCCGGGCATTAACTTTTACAAATCCTGTATTTTCTCTCTTTTCTCCCTGGTCATATCCGTAAATATATGAGATAAACCGTTTATAGTCAGACAAAGAATCCCTCCTTTTTCTCCTGCTGCTAAGATATTCTATGCCTGACCGTTCTTCCTCATTCCAGAATTTTCTTCAGTCGGTTACTGAGCTCAGCAAACTGCTGCAAGTCAAGAGCCTCTCCCCGCACGCCCGGATTCAGTCCCATTTCTTCCAGAACAGCTGTTGTCTGTTCTTTGGGTATCCGAAGCTCAGGTGCATTTCCAAGACCATTTACCAGCGTTTTTCTGCGCTGATTAAAGGACGCACGAATAATCTGAAACATTAATTTTTCATCCTGCACTTCCACCGGAGGATTCTCATGCCTCTGAAGACGGATTACCGCAGAGCCCACACGAGGGCGCGGCATAAAACAGTTGGGCGGCACATTGGCAACAAGCTCAGGTCGGGCATAATACTGCACTGCCAGAGACAGCGCGCCGTAATCCTTGGATCCCGGTCCCGTCTTCATTCTGTCTGCCACTTCTTTCTGCACCATAACAGTAATACTTTCTACCGGGACATGATTTTCAAAAAGTCCCATGATAATGGGTGTAGTGATGTAATAAGGAAGATTTGCCACTATCTTAACCGGCTTCCCTCCATTTTCTTCCTCTGCCAGCTTTGCCAGATCCACTTTCAGTACATCATCATGAATCACCATTACATTATCGTATCCGCTGAGCGTATCTTCCAGAATCGGTATCAGGGCATCGTCTATCTCAATTGCTGCCACCTGACGGGCAGACGCAGCCAGATATTGCGTGAGCGTGCCGATTCCCGGCCCTATCTCAACTACAAAGTCCTCTTCCGTAATTCCCGCAGAGCGTATGATTTTTCCCAGCACATGCTCATCAATCAGAAAATTCTGTCCATATCTTTTCTGAAAGACAAACTTATATTTATTCAGAATTTCAATAGTGTTTTTTGGATTTCCCAGCGTCGGAACCGGTCTTGTCATATGTCTCTCCCCTGAAAATAAAGATTTCTGGCATTTTCGTCTGTAATACGGATAACTTCCTCCGGAGTCAGCCCCTTCAATTCTGCGACAGCCGCCGCCACATAAGGCAGATTCAGGGAGGAATTGCGCTTCCCCCGATTCGGAACCGGCGCCAGATACGGGCAGTCTGTTTCCAGAAGTATCCGTTCCACAGGCAGCACATCCACAACCTCTTTCAGCTTTCTGGCATTTTTAAAGGTTACAACTCCGCCAATTCCGATATAATATCCCATCTCCACATATTCCTGCGCCACCTCAGGCGAATAGGAAAAGCAGTGAATTACGCCTTTCAGCTTCTCTGTATGCATTTTACGAATCTGCTCCAGCGTATCGGCACAGGCCTCCCGACTGTGAACTATAATCGGCAGTTCCAGTTCCTTTGCCAGTTCTATCTGTCTCTCAAACCAGTATTTTTGAGTTTCATGGTTCTCTTTGTCCCAATAATAGTCCAGTCCTATCTCGCCTACGGCAACCGTTTTCGGATTTCTGCACTGCTCCTTCAGCCATGCAAAACTTTCCTCATTCAGCTGTCCCGCCTCGTCCGGATGAATCCCCACCGCCGCATAAATAAACGGATATTTTTCCGCAAGCGAAAGGGTTGTTTGCACGGATTCCAGACTGGAACTTACATTTACAATATGCCCTATCCCCTGATTTATGCATTGCGAAAAAATTTCCTCCCGATCCGCGTCAAATGCTCCGTCATCATAATGTGCGTGACTGTCAAATATCATCCCGTTCATTCCTTTTCTTAATACTTGTCTTTTTCATTATACAGAACCCTTTCTCAAAAATCCAGTACAGCTTTTATCCCTCCACAATATATCTGATATCTGCAAATCCCACACAGTCACCGGGACGAAGCCTGGCTTTTTCATGCACCTCAAGTCTTCCTCCATTTAAAAATGTGCCATTTGTGGAATTAAGATCTGTCAGATAGTAACAGTCATCCTCTTTTGAAATTCTGCTGTGTATTCTTGAAATTCCACGCACTTTCAGCCATCCGTCCACTGCATCTTTTTTCTTTCCAATTAAAAAGTTGTCTTTTGTAATGCGTAAATCCGGACATGACGCAGACTCACTCCGAAGAAACAAGCCGGGCTCTTTTATTTTTGACAAAAACGACGTTCCTCCGCTGTCCGCGCTCCATTCCGGAGAAACCGCATCAAAATTACGCTGAGGTTCTCTTTCACGAATACAGTCATTTTCCACGCAAGTCTGCCCGGTTTCGTCATAATGAATAATCTTCTTTCGATACTCTTCTCCTTTTGCTTTTTCCTCATCCCCAACCGTTTTCCACTCCTCCAGCAGTCTGCCCAGGGAGGGGTTTTGTTCTCCTGCAATCCTGTAAAACTCATATCCCAGAGTAACTGCTCCTGAATCCTGACGATCCAGACAATCCAGAAGATATTCTGCCAGTTCCAAAAGCCCGGACCCGGTATGCTGCCTTCTGAAAGGGAAGAAACAGAAAAATATATTCCATTCATCCGGATCGAGATAGATACAGTCCGGATCCAGTAAAATACCTTCCACTTCAAGAAGATACTCCCCACAGAGACAGACTGTCTGATACAGACTGTTCAGCAATTTCTGCAGTTCCTGAACCTTCAGCCTTTTCCGTTCCAGCACCAGTCTGAGACTTTGCCGGGATGTAATCTCATAATAGAAAAAAGCTGTGTCATCCAGTCGGCTCATTCTGCATTCCAGAAATCCCGGTATTCTGTTTTTCAGCAGCATTCCCACCTGATAATTTTCCCTGTAATTTTCCTGCTCCAAAACCAGATAATTATGATCCAGCTCCCTCCGGTACGTTATCTCCATATTCAATACTCCTGTTCTGTCAGCTTTTCGAGTCTCCTGCAGTTCCTCATATAATTTACCGGGTTCAGCCTTCGCGCCGTCTCCTCCTCTCTGGTCTTCAGCCCTCCAAGAAGAGGAGAACTTCCCTCATAAAATATCGTAATTGAATTCTGTGTCACCTCTGCTGAGACAGCTGTCAGTTTCAGAAGCAAAAGTTTTCCATCTGCCAGTCCTTCCGCCTGCCCCGTAAGCCAGTTTTCCAGATGTTCTTCCGTTTCATATTTTTTTAGGGCTCCTTTGCCTGCCAGTTCTGCGGCACAGGCCGCCAGCACACTTCGGTCATGCATATACAGACTCAGAATTAAAAACATAAAAATAACTCCTGTCAGTAATGGAATCAGCAGAGCCGCTTCTACTGTATAGCTTCCTCTTATCCACGCTTCTTTTTTCGTAAATACAGAGCATCGTTTTATTATCTGCATAAAATTCTTCCTATCTGCGCTGCACATAAGAATGGAACAAACGGAAACCTCTGCTTCCATCCAACCCTTCCGCTTATAAGTCCGAGGCCCAAAACAAAAGCACACAGGACAGAACCCACAGTAATCAGCTGCAAATTTTCTCTTCCTCCCAGCAGTATTCCTGTCACACAAAGTACAAGACCATCACCAAAACCCACCGCGCCTTTTGTCACTGCCGATAGGACAAGACATATAATCCCCAGCAGAACTCCTTCCAGCAATGTCATAGTCTCCTGATATTTCAGAATCAGATTTGCTGCCATCCCCACCGCTCCGGCTGCACCAAGACACGGCACGCTGATTTCCTGTCGTTTTATGTCTGTCCAGCTGTTCCACAACAGTACTAATACTGCGCAATACTCATTCCACAAATTTTCTATCCTCCGCATACAGAGCAGGGAGGCCGTCCGCCCGCTTCCCACAGATGTACTGCATGAATTCCCCGAATCAGAGAAGAACAATTCAGACTTTGATGATACCTGCTGCCGCTTTCTGTAAAAAATATTACTGCAGATCCGCCTTCCCAGCACCGCTCACACGGATAATATTTTCCTCCGTCTTTGTTGCGAAGATTCCCCGCTTTATTAAATTCTGTCTGCTGAATCGACAGATTCAGGTATCTGCAGTTTAAATCTCTGTGATACACTCTTCCCTGATCTGTTATGTATACAATCTGACTGCTCTCTGTGTCCAGACTGCCGCCCCTTCCGGAAAAACCGGTGAAGCCGCGTACTGTACGCACCTGTGTAATCCGGACAGGATGAAACCATGTCCATCCCGGTGGGAATACCGCCTGGAAAGAAGCACGCAGCGTAATCATGGAAGTATCTTCATTCCAGACTGTCCCAAGAAAAGAAATATTCTCCGCTCCTCCCTGAATAAGTTCTTCTGCCGCACGATCCTCCAGATATTCTTCCACTTTTATCCGTCCATAAAGTGCAGCCAGCGCCGATGGCGCAAGGCTGCCCGTATTCTCAGAAATATACCCCGTCTGAGAGAGCCAGCGTCCTGTATCTGTCAGAGCTCTTCC
>CALWGE010000008.1 GCA_944378225.1 uncultured Merdimonas sp. | reverse complement strand
TGGAGCATTAGCTCAGTCGGTAGAGCACTTGACTTTTAATCAAGTTGTCCGGGGTTCGAATCCCCGATGCTTCATTAGAAAGAACCGGAGTTCTGAAGATTCAGAATTCCGGTTTTTGCATTTTTAAAGATTCAAAAAACGAATGCCTTTCAAAAGTATAAAGATACTGAAGAGAGCATTCGCTTTTTGGATAAATATTTTCTAGTTTCGGTCAATTTTGTCCTGCACAATTGTCTTAGGCCGTTCCATCAGCTGTTCCGGCTTGGAAATGCAGCTTTTGATATGCTTAAATCCCAGTGCATAAATGAAACCGTCACAGATACGTTCGTCTACCACAAATTTCATGTTCAGGTAGGTCTTGCGGCGAAGCGTACCGTTTCGATCCAGTTCATGAACAGTTTCCTTGCTTCCGATAGCTCCGAAAATGGAGATAGTACCGAATTCGTAAATGTGATGATACACTGGCTGCATACCAATAGAGCCCATATTGGTAAGGAAAAAGCTGGCATGGAACGGACTCAGAGCTGTCACTTTTCTTGGAATCCATCCATGACGATCAAGAAATTTTAACAGGCTGAATACCAGAGAAATCAACCAGTTTGGAATCAGACTTAATGCCAGTTCCAGCTTATCAAAATCATTTCTGTTTTCATCTTCCGCAACTTTTTTTGTGCGATCAATAGGATTGGCCAGCGATTGAATTTTTTCGGACACCTCTTTCAGAGTAGCTTCCATTTCGAAACAGGGCATGATTGTGGTCCGTTCACTGTCGCGCTGCATTCCTTTCATGACAACCATAGAACCTTTCATCTCATTGCGGGCATAAATATTACTGCGGGCGATGAAACGGTTCAATTCAGGTACCTGAGAATAAGTGCGGACAATCGCGGCGAAGATGATATGATAAAGAGTCAGACCGGGAATCTCTCCCTTGCGCATCTGGTGCAGAAAATCCTGCGTGTGTGTGATATCAATGCGATCCTCGAACAGCACCCAGCTGTCAGCTTTGCTTTTCATAATAAAAGGGATAAGCTTTCCCATTGGATCCAGATTCCTGACCAGAAAACCATCATTTCTGTCGCCGAAGCGGCGTTTTCTTCCTTCTAAAGGTTTCATTCTTCAGAACCTCCCCTCCTGAAATCTGGACCTATTGTATACTAAGAAGGAAAAGCTTGTCAACCAGGAACCCGGTATTCCCTCTTGTCCCATATTATTATCTGTGTTATAGTGATAAAGTCAGTAAATATGGCTTTTATAGCTGTTGAAAAGCTGAGGTTACAGCAACTAAGGAGGCATTTTCTGGAATGATGATAAAGAAAAGATGGGCAGCACTTGCGCTTGCAGGAGTTATGGCGGCGGTTCTTGGAGGCTGCGGAAATAAAGAGGCACAGGACAAGGCGAAAGAGGAAGTTAAAGTAGAGGCTGTAGAAGAAGAACAGACGGAAAGTGAAGCGACCGAAGTGGTTTCGGATCTGGAAACTACGATTACATGGTGGACATATCCGATTTTTGTACAGGATGAAGGACAGGAAGACGGCTCTTATGAGCAGGCTCTTCTGGAAAAATTTAATGAGAAGTATCCGAATATCAAAGTGGAGCTTAAAATGCTGGATTATCTGAGCGGTCCGGATGAAGTTCAGGCTCTTCTGGAAACGGAAGGGGGAGAACTTCCCAATGTATTGCTGGACGAGCCGGGAAGAATCAGTTCTTATGCAAAGGCAGGCGTTCTGGATGATATCAGTGATTTGTTTACAGAAGATGTGACTTCCGATATGGTAAGTGAAGGAATTTTGAGTGCCTGCCGGAACGGAGACGCATATGTTATGTATCCGTTGAGCGGCTCCAATTATGTAATGGCCTTTAACAGATATATGATAGAGGGCAGCGGAGCTATAGAGAATATGAACAGGGAAGGAGCCTGCACCTGGACTACAGACGATTTTGAAAAAGTTCTTGAGAAACTGAATGCATCCGGTTTTAACAGCGGCGTACTCTATTGTTCTGGTATAGCGGGGGATTATGCAACACGTTCCTTTATTACAAATCTGTATGACGGAAGCCTGATGAATGAAGAAATGTCGGCTTACACTATGGACAGTGAAGCCAACAGGCAGGCTTTGACAAAGATTAAGGAGTGGATGAGCAAGGGGTGGATCCTGAATGGTTCAGGTTCTTCGGGAGCGGACGCGGTAGCTTCCTTTGTCGAAGGGGAGAATTCCTATTGCCTCCTCTGGAGTCTGCCGCAGGCAATCAGCAACGCGGAGAAACTTGCTGAAAATGGTGTAGAGGTAGTTGTGATGCCTTATCCTTCAGCAGACGGCGTACCGTCTCTTGAATATATGCTGAACGGGTTCTGCATTTTTGAGAACGGCGATGCAGATAAGCTGCAGGCGTCCCGATATCTGGTAGATTTTCTCTGCAATGATGAAGAAGTGGCAAAAGAAAATGTAGTGCGCAGCGGAGCGTTTCCAGTACGAACTTCCATGGGAGATGTGTATGACGGAAATGAGGAGGCTCAGCTTTATGAAGCCCTGATGCCGTACAGTGGGACCTACTATAACAAAGTGGATGGCTTTGAGGAGATGCGTGTCTACTGGTATCAGATGGAGGCAGAAATTATAAATGAAGAGTACAGTGTTGAGGATGCTACAGACAGTTTTGTAGAGTATGCAAATAAAACACTGCAAAAGGAAGAGAAGGCAGAGGAATGACAGAGATTGGTATTCGCGGAGCAAAAATTCTGGATCCCTTACGGGGAACAGAAGAAAAAGCAGATATTTTAATTAAAGATGGAAGAATAGCAGCTGTGGGACAGCTGCCAGACGACATGGACGATGCAGAAATTCTGGATGCTTCCGGTTTGGTGGTTGCTCCGGGATTTGTGGATGTACATGTGCATTTTCGGGATCCGGGCCTGACTCATAAAGAAGATATTCTGACAAGAGCAAAAGCAGCAGCGGCGGGCGGATATACTACGGTAATATGTATGGCGAATACAAAGCCAGTGGTGGATAATCCGGAAACGCTCTCTTACGTGCTGGAAAAAGGAGAACAGACGGGCATCCATGTAATGAGCTGCGCGGCAGTTACGAAGGGTATGCAGGGAAAAGAGCTCACAGATATGGAAACGCTGCGAAAGCTTGGCGCAGCAGGATTTACGGATGATGGGAAGCCGATTCTGGACACAGAACTTCTGCGGGCTGCATTTACAGAGGCTGCCAGGCTGAATGTACCGGTGAGCCTCCATGAGGAGAACCCGGCCTATATTGCTGAAAACGGGATTAACCGGGGAACTGTTTCTGAAAAACTGGGAATCGGAGGCTCTCCTGCGGAAGCTGAGGTAAGTATGGTAGAGCGTGACTGCCGTCTGGCAGAAGAAACTGGAGCAAGCGTTAATATACAGCATATCAGTACCGCAGGAGCTGTAGAGGCGGTGCGAAGGTCGAAACAGAGAGGCTCTCATGTTACAGCGGAAGCCGCGCCCCATCATTTTACACTGACAGAAGAAGCTGTTCTGGAATATGGTACGCTGGCGAAAATGAATCCGCCTCTGCGCACAGAAGAAGACAGGATGGCAGTAATTGAAGGATTGAAAGATGGAAGCATCGATATGATTGCTACAGATCATGCGCCGCACAGCGGAGAGGAAAAAGGACTGCCGCTGACAGAAGCTCCCAGTGGAATTATTGGTCTGGAAACAGCTTTTGCACTGGGCATTACACAATTGGTAAAGCCCGGACATTTAAGTCTGATGGAACTGATGAAAAAGATGAGCCTTAATCCGGCCCGGTTGTATCATCTTCCTTATGAGGGAATAACTGTAGGAGCTCCGGCAGATCTGGTTGTTTTTGATGAAAAAGAAGAGTGGACTGTGAAAGACTTCTGCTCCCGCTCTTCCAATTCTCCATTCCGTAACTGGAAACTTTTCGGACGCGTCCGTTATACTATCTGTAATGGAGAAATTGTTTACAGACTGTAAGCGGTAAAAGAAAAAGGCTGTCTTCTGACAGGCAATATTGTTTTGCCTGTCAGAAGACAGCCTTTTATATTGTATATGTTTACATGAAGGATAATCTGTATTGTCACTGGTTTTCTCTGGACAGCAGATATTTTTTGAATCGGACAAATTCGCGAATTTCTCTTTGGATTTCGACCGGAAATCTTTTGTAGTCCATCAGCATTTTTGCGCTGGGACCATCCAGACGGATCAGGCTGCTTTCCGGCGTGACAGCAGCATGTTCCCGTATAATATCATCAGTTGTCTGTACCTTGCTGAAATCCCCGAAAAGAAGCTGATCTGTCGTTACATGATATAATTCTGAAAGAGCAATGAGAACAGGAAGAGCAGGGGTAGCCTCTTCTCTTTCATAGTTGGAATAAGTCTGCCGGGCAGAACTGATCTGTTTGCTGACATATTCCTGTGTATAACCATAGATTTCACGCAGACAACGCATGTTGGCAGCCAGCTTAATCTCAGGCATCCTGCTTGCTCCTTCCCAAAATAGTGGCATTATTATACCAGTTTCAGGTCTCTCATATACGCGATGGAAGGAAATATAGCATTTTGGGACTGATATGTCATCTAACAGTGACAAAAAGACGCTGGATTCATAGTTTTTTCTGACTTAAGACACTGTTGTGGTATTCTGCAGACCAGGTTACCTCTTTGCCGAACCAGTCGGGAGGAAGGAAAGCACGTGCTTGTTCTTCTGTTGAAAATTCTACTTCTGCCAGAATCAGTCCCTGGAAGGGTGCCTCAAAGACATCCAGTTCGACAGTTAAATCAGATTCCAGAGGAATCAGATAACGCCGTTTCCGGATGATGTTTCCGTCAGCCTTGGCTTTGAGATGTTCATAGCCGTCTGCGGTCAATGGCAGATTATATTCTTCGCGGCTCATCATTCCCTCGCCCTTGTAGGTAAGAATATATTGCTCATCGCTCCGTCGTACGCGGACCACCGGATTTGTACAGAGATATGCCTGTTCCAGGGTATGGAAAGGATAACTTTCCAGATTTCCCGGAAGTTGTGTGATTAAAAATTTTCTTTCGATTTCCATAGGGATTCTCCTTTTCCACATAGGGTAGCATATCAAGCTGGATAATTCAACGATAATTTGCTATAATAGAAAAAACAGACTGAAAAAGAGGAGGATTCAGCGTGAAAAAAGTGAGCATTTTTCTTGCAGAGGGATTTGAAGAGGTGGAGGCACTTACTCCTGCGGATCTTCTGCGGAGAGCGGGAGCGGAGGTCACTCTGGTATCTGTCGGAGACAGGAGAGAGGTGACAGGAAGTCACGGAATTATGGTTATGGCAGATCAGATGTTTGCAGATGTGAATTTTGCGGATATGGACTTGCTGGTGCTTCCCGGCGGAATGCCAGGGACACTGCATTTAAAGGAATTCGGTCCGTTGATTGAGCTTCTCAGGAGTTTTAATGAAAAAGGAAGTAAAATTGCAGCTATCTGCGCAGCTCCTACTGTGTTTGGCGCCGCCGGTCTTCTGGAAGGAAAGAAAGCCACCTGCTATCCGGGAATGGAGGACGGGCTGACGGGAGCTCAGTTTTCCGGAGAACGTGTAGTAGTGGATGGAAATATTACTACCAGCCGCGGTTTGGGTACCGCAATTCCGTTTGCTCTTTCACTTATTACACAGCTTTTTGATCAGGAAAAGGCAGAGGATATCCGTCGTTCTGTTGTATATGGACATGAATTTGGGAAAGTGTAGGATTTTCAGAAAGCCACACAGATGAAGGACAGGATTCCAGTCATTACCAACATAACTCCGGGTTTTGTGGAACACAATAGGAGCATGGAGGTGATACAGATGACAGAACAGTCCAGATCAAATCAGAATCAGATGGCAGTTCCGGACGCAAAGGCAGCTATGAATCGCTTCAAGGAAGAGGTTGCCAGCGAACTGGGCGTGCCTTTAAAAGAGGGCTATAACGGTGATCTGACTTCTGCTCAGGCTGGTTCCATCGGCGGTGAGATGGTCAGAAAAATGATCATGAAGCAGGAACAGCAGATGAGCGGAAATTAAGCAGAAGAACCGCAAAAATCGAAAAATCGAACACAGAAAAGACAGCCTCCGGTGTGGGAAAAATGACGCACCGGAGGCTGTTTCTGTATAAAAAAGGATTGAAAATGCAATTACAGGAAAATGATATTGTATTTTACAGAAATATAAGTATAATAACTTCGGATATACGGAAAAGTAAATTAATGGAGCCCATATGGCGGAGAATCATCCGGTATAGAAAAATGGAAAAAAGGAAAAAGCAGTTGTCATCTAAAAAGAAATGGTACAGAAAAGGAGCCTGGGTGTTTGGGCTTCTGTTTCTTGGAACTGTTCTTTTTATCGGGATTCACATCGGCAGACAGAGACAGGCGGAAAAAAAGTATGAAGCCATGAGGACCACAGTGGTTCAGTCTGTTGAAGAGATTACAGAACAGCAGAATATTGGGACAGAAGAAACTGTAGAAAACACAGAGATGAAATCGGATGCGCCACACTTAAGCAATACAGTGGATTTTGATAAACTTCACCAGGAGAATGAAGATATTTATGCCTGGATTCAGATACCGGGGACACTGGTAGATTATCCTGTTTTGCAGCATCCCACAGATGATTCCTATTATCTTGACCATACGGTAGAGCGTGTTTCGGGGCTTCCGGGAAGCATCTATACAGAATCCATTCATCCAAAAGATTTTTCTTCTCCCATGACTGTAATGTACGGGCACAATATGAGAAATGATACGATGTTCGGGAGTCTGCATGATTACGAAACTCCCGGAAAACTGGAAGAAAGTCCTTATATATACATATATCTGCCTGACAGAACTCTGGTATATCAGATTTTTGCCGCCGTACGGTTTTCTGATGCGTACCTGCCCCAATACTGCAATTATGAAGAGGAAGCAGAATTTCAGGCTTTTACAGAAGCGTTACGTGCTTCAGATGGAAATGTAAATGATGAAGTGGAAACACCTTATGGCAGCCGCCTCCTAATACTTTCCACCTGTATCGGCAATGCTCCTTCCAATCGATATCTGGTAGCAGCGGTACAGATTGATGAGTATGAGTAGGGGTATGGAGCCGGAGGAAAAGAAGCCGGGAACAAAAGAAAATACAGGGAAGATTGGCAGAAGAAAAAAAGCCGTGCTTTGGATAGCCTGCCTGCTTACAGCAGCGATAACTGCAGGAGGGTTGACATTCTTTGGTATTGTACAGTATGGGTGGAAAAATCTAAACAAACAGGGAGCTTATCT
Organism: uncultured Merdimonas sp.; assembly: GCA_944378225.1. Classification (GTDB taxonomy): domain Bacteria; phylum Bacillota; class Clostridia; order Lachnospirales; family Lachnospiraceae; genus Laedolimicola. The sequence goes on along the minus strand of CALWGE010000008.1, from coordinate 49,615 downwards.
GGAAACACTGGCAGAAGAACTGCCGGATCCGGAATGGACAGTCTGGAATGGAAACATGTATGAGTATCGGGAAGGGCTTGTTAACATACTGTTTCTTGGAATTGACGGACGTGGGAAGGCTGAAGAAAATACTGCAGTTGGATTTGGCCCGAGAGCAGACTGCATTATTCTTGTGACACTGGATATAAAGCAGAATACCCTGACACTTTTGAATATTTCCAGAGACAGTGTGACGCCGATTCGCTGGTTTGACAGCAATGGAATGGAAGTTGGGCTTTATGATTATCAGCTGGGACTTCAATATACTTTGGGAGACGGACTGGAGGGAAGCTGTCAGCTGATGGAGGAAGCGGTTTCCCGCATGCTGGGGGGGATTCCCATACACGGATACTGCGCTCTTTACTGGGAAGGAGTGGAAGTGATTCAGGAAGAAACAGGACCGGTAACAGTGTCGGTTCCCGAGGAGCTCCATGAGTTGGATCCCTATCATTTTCTGGAATACGGGGAGATGGAACTGACGCCTGAACAGGCAAAAATTTTTGTGCAGGGGCGGGATATCGAACAGGCAGGCAGCAATGAACTGCGTATTCTCCGGCAGCAGGAATACATAAAAGCCCTGTACGAAAAACTGAAGAAGAAACTTATCAGGAATCCGTTTTCCGTGTTTGCCTTAAAAGACGCGGTAAAAGAGTATCTTGTAACGGATTTGGAAATGGAAGAACTGTTGTCTCTTTCCTGGAAAGCAAGGGGGGCTTTGAATGAAGATTTGCATCTGCTTTCTGTTCCCGGGATTACAGAAGAAACAGAATTCCAGGATGAATTTTACATCAATGAAGCGGCCATGGATGAACTAATGATTTCTCTATTCTATCAACGTGTCGGACAGGAATGACATTGTACAATGAAGATATTGAGGCAAAAGCCTTGATATAAAAGCTTATCTCAAAATTAAAATCTAAAGGAGGAAATGAGTGATATGAAAAGAATGAAACTTGGTGCTGCGGCAGCAGTACTCTGCCTGATTCTTGGCATGACAGCACAGGCGGCTGGAAGCAGCGCCAGTGGAGTACAGATTTCTCAGGATCCGATAACTGCTACTGTGGTGAAGGCAGATGGAACAACTGTAGAAAGTGCACAGGTTATTCCGGTAATAGAGGAGGGAAACACAGAAGCTCCGGCAGCGACTGTTGAGAGCGCTCTTGGCATTGGAAGCGGAGAAAAGTATGCCAGCTATAAGTTAGAGGTTTCTTTGGAGCTGAATGGTGAAGACGTGAAACTTTCAGGCGGAAGTGTTACCATGACATTTCAAATTCCTGGTGTGACTGCAAATTCAAAAGTGGCAGTTCTGCACTGGGCAGATGGAAGCTCTGAACCTGAAAAACTTTCCGCGACAGCAGGGGAAGGAACTGTAACCGCGACCTTTACCTCTTTCTCTCCGGTACAGATTGTGGTGGCTGAAGCGGAACAGCCTGCACAGCCGGAAGAACCGTCTGATTCCTCAAATGGAGGAAATAGCAGTTCCAGCAGCTCTGGCAGTTCTAATGGTTCACAGTATAATTTTGGAAATAGCGTAGGTGGAGTACAGGTATCTCAGAATCCGATAACTGCTACTGTAGTGAAGGCAGATGGAACAACTGTAGAAAATGCACAGACAGTTGTTGCTATAAAAGAGGGAAATGGCCAGGTAGTAGATACAAAAACTGCTGAGAGTGCACTTGGAATTGGAAGTGGAGCGGGATATACAAGCTATCAGTTTGACGCTTCTTTGACCTTAGGAGGCGAAAAGGTGTCTCTGAAAGGTGGTAATGTTACAGTTGCTTTCCGTGTGCCAGGAGTAACTGCAAATTCAAAAGTAGCTGTATTTCACTGGGCTGAAGGAAGTGCTAAGCCGGAGAGACTTGCTGCAATAGCAGGAGACGGAATTGTGACAGTAACCTTCACATCTTTCTCGCCAGTACAGATAGTAGTGGCAAACGGAACAGCTGCAGCTGTATCACCGAAGACAGCAGAGGGAAATGAACTTTACATGGCAGCTGCAGTAGCGGTGATTGCTCTGACAGGTTTTGCAGTCTGCATGAAGAAAGCACGTTATTAGTTTAAATAACAGCCTGACGAGATGTGAGATAAGCAATACCCTGATGGGGAAGTGCGGTGGATAACACTGTGCTGAACTGTCAGGGTATTTTATATTATCTGTATTTATTAAAAGAGATTTTAGGGACAAAAATAATAGAAATGGCGTAAAAAAGGCAATGCTTTTCTGCCATAGGTACTTGATTTTTACAGAAGGCCCATGCTATACTATTACAATGACTGTAAGTATGTGCTTTTGCGCTATGGCAGGCCGGGGAAGTGTTTGGAGTTCGGTCTGGTACAGTCCTGATAAGGATACCATTTAAGGAGGAAAATAGAAAATGAGTTTACAGGTAGAAAAATTAGAGAAGAACATGGCCAAGCTGACGATTGAAGTGTCCGCTGAGGAACTGGAGGGCGCTATTCAGCACGCTTACCTGAAAAATAGAAAGCAGATCACCATCCCGGGCTTCCGTAAAGGAAAGGTACCGCGCCAGATCATCGAGAAGATGTATGGACCGTCTTTCTTCTATGAGGATGCTGTGAATGAACTGATTCCGTCTGCGTACGAGAAGGCATCACAGGAGTGCGAGCTGGAGCTGGTATCCCGTCCGGAGGTCAGCATTGTGCAGATTGAAAAAGGCAAGCCGTTTATCTTTACTGCTGAAGTAGCTGTAAAGCCTGAGGTAAAGCTTGGACAGTACAAAGAGATCGAAGTGGAAAAGCAGGACACAGCCGCCACTGACGAGGAAGTAAACGCAGAGATCGATAAAGAGCGTGAAAGCAACTCCAGATCTATCACAGTAGAGGATCGTCCGGTACAGGATGGAGATATGACTGTGATTGATTTCGAAGGATTTGTTGACGGAACTGCATTCGAGGGCGGAAAAGGAACAGATTATCCGCTGACTATCGGATCCGGCGCATTTATTCCGGGCTTTGAAGAGCAGCTGATTGGAGCTGAGATCGGAAAAGAGATGGAAGTGAATGTAAGCTTCCCTGAAGATTACCACGCAAAAGAACTGGCAGGAAAGCCGGCAGTATTCAAGTGTACTGTAAAGGAAATTAAGGTGAAGGAGCTTCCGGAGCTGGATGATGATTTCGCGCAGGATGTATCTGATTTTGATACTCTGGAAGAGTATAAGGCAGATGTGCGTAAGAAAATTGAAGAGAAAAAGGCAGCTTCTGCAAAGGCAAAGAAAGAGGATGCTGTTATTGAAAAGATTATAGAGGGCGCCGAGATGGAGATCCCGGACGCTATGGTAAAGACTCAGGCAGAGCAGATGGTGGATGAGTTTGCTCAGAGACTGCAGATGCAGGGACTTTCCATGGATCAGTATATGCAGTTTACAGGCTCCACTGTAGACGCTCTGGTAGAGCAGTCCAAGCCTCAGGCACTGAAGAGAATCCAGAGCCGCCTTGTTCTGGAAGCAGTGGCTGCAGCAGAGAATCTGCAGGCTACCGATGAAGAGATGGAAGCAGAATACAGCCGCATGGCAGAACAGTATAAGATGGAAACAGAGAAGCTGAAAGAACTGTTCAGCGAGGCAGATAAGAAGAACATCAGAGAGGATCTGGCTATTCAGAAGGCCGTTGCTCTGGTGACAGATGCGGCTGTCGAGAAATAATCCGAAACCGGTTAACTGCATAAAATGCAGAAAAATTTCGGTGTCATGACTGCCGTGTGGACAGAAAGGAAATGATAAGCATGATGAATATGAGTTTGGTACCTTACGTCATAGAGCAGACCAGCCGGGGAGAGCGTTCTTATGATATTTATTCCCGCCTGCTTAAGGACAGAATTATTTTTCTGGGAGAAGAAGTGACAGATGTATCTGCCAGTCTGGTGGTATCTCAGCTTCTGTTTCTGGAATCCGAGGATCCAAATAAGGATATCAGCCTGTATATCAACAGCCCGGGTGGTTCTGTGACTGCCGGTATGGCGATTTATGATACGATGCAGTATATCAAATGCGATGTATCTACGATCTGTATGGGTATGGCAGCCAGTATGGGAGCCTTCCTGCTGGCGGGCGGAGCAAAGGGAAAGCGCATGGCTCTGCCCAATGCGGAGATTATGATTCATCAGCCCTCCGGCGGAGCCCAGGGGCAGGCTACAGATATTAAGATTGTGGCGGATCATATTCTGAAGACCAAGAAAAAGCTGAATGAGATTCTGGCAGCCAATACAGGGCAGCCTCTGGAGATTATTGCAGCGGATACAGAGCGTGACAATTATATGAGCGCCGAGGAAGCAAAAGCCTATGGCCTGATTGACAGTATTGTGACAAAGAGAGCATAAAAGGAAGATATGAATGGCCAGAATGAGTGATGATAAGATAAGATGTTCTTTCTGTGGAAAGACAGGGGACCAGGTCCGGAAGATGATTTCCGGACCCAGCGGAACCTATATCTGCGACGAGTGCGTGGAACTCTGCGCAGAACTGATCGAGGAAGAATTCGAGCAGGAGGAGACAGAGCGTGGGCCGGAAGAGATCAACCTTTTGAAGCCCAGAGAAATCAAAGAGTTTCTGGATGGATATGTAATTGGTCAGGAAGAGGCCAAAAAGGTGCTTTCTGTGGCGGTATATAACCATTATAAGCGGATTCTTGCCATGGATGACAAGAAAAATTCCGATGTGGAGCTGCAGAAGAGCAATATTCTGATGCTTGGACCTACCGGTTCTGGAAAGACGCTGCTTGCGCAGACGCTTGCGCGGCTTTTGAATGTGCCGTTTGCCATTGCGGATGCGACTTCTCTGACAGAGGCAGGCTATGTAGGCGAGGATGTGGAGAACATTCTGCTGAAAATTATTCAGGCTGCTGATTACGATATAGAGCGCGCCCAGCATGGTATTATCTATATTGATGAGATTGATAAGATTACAAGGAAATCGGAGAATCCATCCATTACCAGAGATGTGTCGGGAGAAGGCGTACAGCAGGCTCTTCTGAAAATTCTGGAAGGTACCGTTGCTTCTGTACCGCCTCAGGGCGGCAGAAAACATCCGCATCAGGAACTGATTCAGATTGATACGACAAACATCCTCTTTATCTGTGGAGGAGCCTTTGAGGGACTGGATAAGATTATTGAGCGCCGTATGGATCAGAGGACAATCGGTTTTGGAGCGGAACTTGGCAAGCCCAATGAGGATGACAATGTAGGACAGCTCCTGCGCAAATTGTTGCCGGAGGATCTGGTGAAATTTGGAATGATTCCGGAGTTTGTCGGCCGTGTTCCGGTGACTGTGGCGCTGGATGCGCTGACAAAGGACGATATGGTCCGGATTCTGGTGGAGCCGAAGAACTCGATTGTAAAACAGTATAAGAAAATGTTTGAACTGGACGGTGTGAAGCTTTCTTTCGAGAAGGAAGCCGTGGAAGCTATTGCAGAGCAGACTGTAAAGCGTAAGACCGGAGCCAGAGGTCTGCGGGCCATCATGGAAAGCATTATGCTGGACACCATGTACGAGATCCCGTCAGACGACAGCATTACAAATTGTGTGATTACAAAAGAAGTCGTGGAAGGTACTGGAAAGCCTGTAACGACGGGCAGTGAGATGAGATTCCGGGCGTAACCCGGAATCTCATTGTTATTATAAGCCGGTGTCAGACCGGCAGCGTAAGAGAAAACAGGAGGAACGTAAAAGTGAAAGATCTGATAGAGACGTTACCTGTAGTGGCACTTCGGGGAATGACGATTCTTCCCGGCATGGTGATACATTTTGATGTGAGCAGAGAACGATCAGTAAAGGCTGTTGAGCAGGCTATGCTGAGAGAACAGAGAATTTTTCTGGTGACTCAGAAGGATGTACAGACAGAACAGCCCGGACCTGAGGATTTGTTTCGGATTGGTACGATTGCCGCAGTGAAACAGGTAATTAAGCTTCCTCATAAAGTGATACGTGTACTGGCGGAAGGGCTGGAGCGTGCAGAACTTTCTCACTGTCTGCAGGAAGGGGAATTTCTGGAGGCAGAAGTTATCCGTTTTGAAGAAGAAGAGGAATGCGCTGAGATGCCTGAGGATCTCAAGGAAGCTATGCTGCGCAATCTTTCTGAAATTTTTCAGCTGTACTGCCGGGAAAGCAATAAGCTTGGAAAGGAACTGGAAAAGCAGGTAACAGAGATTCATGATCTGGAGAAGCTGATGCAGGAGATTATGATAAATCTTCCCCTTTATTATGAAGAAAAGCAGAAGCTTCTGGAAGCTTCCACTCTGGCGGAGCGTTATGAGCTTCTCTGCCTTCAGATGAATCGTGAGATTGAGATTCTGCGCTTTAAAAGAGAGCTTCAGGAGAAAGTAAAAGCACGTGTAGACAAGAATCAGAGAGAATATCTGCTTCGGGAGCAGCTGAAAGTTATCAGGGAAGAACTTGGCGAGGACACTACAGGTTCAGATGCCGACCATTTCCGGGAGGAACTGGAAAAACTGAAGGCTTCCAGAGATGTAAAGGAGAAGATAGAGAAGGAAATCCGTCGTTTTCAGAATATGGGGAATAATTCTTCTGAAAGCGCTGTACTGAGGGGATATATTGAGACTTTGCTGGAGCTTCCCTGGGACAAGGCATCTTTTGACAGTACAGATTTAAAACGGGCAGAGGAGATTCTCAACGAGGATCATTATGGGATGGATAAAGTTAAGCAGAGAGTGCTGGAGTTTCTGGCTGTCCGGATTCTTACAAAGAAGGGAAGGAGCCCGATTATCTGTCTGGTCGGGCCGCCAGGAACAGGAAAAACATCCATTGCCAGATCCATTGCCAGAGCATTGGATAAGAAATATGTGCGTATTTCGCTTGGGGGAGTTCGTGACGAGGCGGAGATTCGCGGACACAGACGTACTTATGTGGGAGCCATGCCCGGACGTATTGCTGCAGGAATGCGTCAGGCCGGTGTGAAAAATCCACTGATGCTTCTGGATGAGATTGACAAAGTGAGCAGTGATTATAAAGGGGATACTGCTTCGGCACTTCTGGAGGTACTGGATTCTGAACAGAACAGCCGTTTCCATGATCACTATGTAGAGATTCCCATGGATTTGTCAGAGGTGCTGTTTATTGCCACTGCCAACGACGTTCATACAATTCCCCGGCCGCTTCTGGATCGTATGGAACTGATAGAACTCAGCAGTTATACAGAAAATGAGAAAGTACATATTGCCAGAGAGCATCTGCTGGGCAAGCAGATGGAGAAGAATGGACTGAAAGAAGGACAGCTTTCTGTAAGCCCGAAAGCCCTGGAAGCGTTGATTCACAGTTATACCCGCGAGGCCGGGGTACGTCAGCTGGAAAGGAAACTGGGCGAAGTCTGCCGTAAGGCAGCCAGAGAAATTCTGGAGCAGGGCAGAAAGACAGTGAAACTGACGGAAAGCAATCTGGAGAAATATCTCGGAAAGCCTCGTTATATTTATGATATGGCAAATGAAACGGACGAGATAGGAATTGTACGCGGGCTTGCCTGGACCAGTGTAGGCGGCGATACGCTTCAGATTGAGGTTAATATCATGCCGGGGCGCGGGGAGATTTCTCTGACGGGACAGCTGGGAGATGTGATGAAGGAATCGGCCAGAACAGGGCTGAGCTATATCCGGTCTGTCAGCGGAGATTATGGAATCGGAAAGAAATTTTTCCGGGAGCATGATATTCATATTCATATTCCGGAGGGGGCAGTTCCAAAAGACGGGCCCTCGGCCGGCATTACCATGGCGACTGCCATGCTTTCAGCCATTACAGAAATTCCTGTGTATGCGTCAGTGGCTATGACAGGAGAAATTACTCTGCGCGGGCGGGTTCTGCCTATTGGCGGTCTGAAGGAGAAGATTCTGGCGGCAAAGAACGCCGGAATCAAAACGGTTATTGTGCCGGCGCGGAATAAAAGAGACGTGGAAGAAATTTCTGCTGAGATAAAAAAGGGACTGCATATCGTGTATGCAGAGCAGATGAAAGATGTATTAGAGGTAGCCTTTCATGAATATTAAAAATGTGAGTCTGGAGACGGTATGCGGTATTACCAGCCGTCTCCCTGAAAATACTTTACCGGAGATCGCATTCGCCGGAAAATCAAATGTGGGAAAGTCTTCCCTGATTAATGCGCTGATCAATCGTAAAGCGCTTGCGAGAACTTCGGCTCAGCCGGGAAAGACCCAGACCATTAATTTTTATAACATAAACGGAGCTATGTATATGGTGGATCTTCCGGGATACGGCTACGCAAAGGTGGCTCAGGAAGTCCGGGAAAAGTGGGGTAAACTGATTGAACGGTATCTTCACAGTTCAAAACAGCTGAAGGCAGTGTTTCTTTTGATAGATATCCGGCATGAACCCTCAGAGAATGACAGGCAGATGTATGAATGGATTGTTTACAATGGATATGATCCGATTATCATTGCCACTAAACTGGATAAAATTAAGAGAAGCCAGATACAGAAACAGTTGAAAATTCTGCGTACCGGGCTTGGCGTAAAGCCGGGGACTCAGATCCTTCCTTTTTCAGCCCAGACAAAACAGGGACGGGATGAGATATGGGCAGTGATGGATGAAATTCTGGAAGGAAAGAGCCCTGAAGAAGAGCCGGCAGTGGAAGAGTAGGATAAATCAGGCTGAGGGAAGCGGAATTCCCCCGGTAACCGGTCTGTGTGAGGTGAAAATATGAACAGCAAGTATATGAAAAGTCTCGTAAATCTTCTGTTATTTATCGTGGGGATGACACTGGTCTGTCTTCTTCTGCCCAGATTCCTGATATTTTTCATGCCTCTTGTTATTGGCTGGGTTATTGCCGTAATTGCAAATCCGCTGGTCCGTTTTATGGAAAAGAGGATGAAAATAGTACGCAGACACAGCTCCGCATTGATTATCATAGGAGCTGTAGCGCTGGTCGCGTTTGGAGGATACTTTGTGATTTCCAGAATTATAAGGGAAATTTACGGCTTTATAGGAAACCTGCCGGATTTGTACCAGTATCTGCTTCAGGATTTATCAGAGATGGAAAACAATCTGCATGGAATTGCCTCACGTTTCCCGCCGGATTTAACGGAAAGTCTTTCAGGAATTGTGGAATCGCTGACGGATTCCCTCGGCAATATGGTAAAGACGATTGGGACTCCTACAGTGGCCGCAGCCGGAAGTATTGCCAGAAATATTCCGAATGCGTTGATTAATATTATTTTTGCCATTCTCTCCGCATATTTCTTTATTGCGGAAAGAGAGCGGATTCTTCAGTGGGGACGGGAGCATACGCCGGAGTCTCTGCGTGAAAAATGGCATTTTATAATGGGAAAATTCCGGAAGGCAGTGGGAGGATACTTTAAAGCCCAGTTTAAAATCATGGGAGTTGTGGCTTTGATTCTGCTGGCAGGTTTTATGATTCTGAAAATCAGGTATGCGGTACTTTTTGCAATTCTGACAGCGCTGCTGGATTTTCTTCCTTTTTTCGGGACAGGAACTGTACTGATACCCTGGGCAGTCCTGAAGGTTCTCAGCGGCGATTATGAATTTGCAGTAGGACTTATTATCATTTATCTGGTGAGCCAGCTGGTGCGTCAGCTGATTCAGCCTAAAATCGTAGGCGATACGATTGGTCTGAATCCACTGGCAACTTTACTGTGCATGTTCATCGGCTATAAAGTGGGAGGAATTATAGCAATGATAATTGCTGTTCCCATAGGTATGATTATTGTCAGTCTGTATGATTCAGGAGCCTTTGACCAACTGATTTCAGATGTAAAAACACTGGCGGAAGGGCTGAATGAATACAGAAAAAGGGATTGAATACAGATAGAAATACAGAAAGCGGACGCTGTCAGATGTGGTATGGACAGCGTCCGAAATGTTTTGCCGGAAGTTTCTTTACAACAGTTCCTTCATGATAAAGGCGTAAAGGCTCTGACTTTTATTTCTCCAGTGGCTGCAGACAGCTTCTGCCTGTTCTTTTACAGGCACAGTTACAGTCAGGTCGATTAGAACAGAATCCCGTTCCAGAACGCGGCAGCGAACTGCATAGTCACCCTCGGGCGTTCGGTAATAATCAGCCGGCGTAGAGGTTTCATTCCGAAGTTCAAAGCTGTGTTCTGAGAGAAATGAATCGATCTCTTCCCGGATATCAGAGGAAATTCTGTTCTGAAAGTAAGAAAGTGTTTTACGTCCTTCCTCGGTTATATCATACAGGGAAGTGTTCCGGACTGTATTCATTTTGAGAAAGCCTGTTTCGGTCAAATCGGACAGAGCAGACTGAACTGTAAAGTAATCCGTATATTCTTTTTCCAGAATAAATTCTGACAGCTGGGCATTGCTTAAGGGAAAACGTACTTTGTCCAGCATGTACAGGATAATCAGTTTGTACAGAGTAAAGGTGTCTGCCATAACGGTTCTCCTTTCGGGCATATATCAGGATATATAAAGACGACCCTGCCAGGTATTCCGAAGCTTCATCTCCCGGTGAATGGTATTCAGAACCTGTCGTTTCGCCTGGCTCCATAGCGGGGCAATGAGAAGATCTTTGGGACCATCACCAGTAAGACGGTGGATTACCAAATCAGGCCGGCAAATCTCCAGACATCGGATGACAAGATCCACATATTCATCCAGAGTCAGAATATGAAAGCCGGTCTGTGCATAAAATTCTGCCAGATCCGTATTCTTTAATATATGCAGGAGCTGCAGCTTTATGCCTGCAGCAGGTGTGTGATTGACATACTCTATGGTTTTCAGCATCATGTCAGGAGTTTCGCCGGGAAGCCCAAGGATAGTATGTACGATAGTTTCTATATTTCGTTCCGCAAGGGCATCCATGGCTTCATCAAAAACAGAGAGAGGATACCCCCGCCGGATAAAGGCGGCAGTCTGTTCATGAATCGTCTGCAGCCCCAGCTCAATCCATACCGGTTTTATCTGGTTCAGTTCTTCCAGAAGAGAGAGAATATCTTTTCCCAGACAGTCCGGACGCGTGGCAATGGACAGTACTGCGATTTCCGGACAGGAGACAGCTTCCATAAACATGCTGCGGAGTCTTTCCGGAGGAGCATAGGTATTTGTATAGGCCTGAAAATAGGCAATGTATTTTTGGACGGGCCGTTTGCCTGCCAGGCGCCTCTTCCCATCGGCAATCTGCTCTGATACAGACAACTGCGGGCTTGAGGCAAATTCTCCCGATCCGCCTTCACTGCAGAAAATGCAGCCCCTGGTTCCCAGAGTACCGTCCCGGTTTGGACAGGTGCAGCCTCCGTTCAGCGTCAGTTTATACAGTTTTTCACCAAAACGTTCACGAAGTGCGTCATTCAGGGAGCGAAAACGGCTGTCAGTCAAAATCATCTACTCCTTTTTCATATGGTTTAAGAGCTTCATTCAGAACAATTATAGGGGCAAAGAGAAAGGCTGTCAAGAAATGCACAGGGGATGAAGAAAGGCAGAAAAAGAAGAATAAGGTAAAGAAACAGCCGAACGGTCGGTTGCCATTTCAGAGTAAATGAGATATAATCAAATGATATCAGGCATGGAGAGGTGTAAGTATGAATCTCGAAAAATTTGTAGAGAAGAATGCGCCAAAGAACAGAATTGCTCTTCTGGTGATTACAGATATCTTTCTCATAACGCTTTCCGGTTTTATGGCCTTATATATCCGTTATGATTTCAGCTTCAGTAAAATGGAGATGCGGTATGTGGATTTTGAGCTTGTGTATCTTCCGGCAAGCCTTGCAGCTACGCTGCTGCTGTTTATGCTGTTCAGGCTTTACAGGAGTGTCTGGAGATTCGCCAGCTCCACAGAACTTCTGAATGTGATAGGGGCCTGTACCTGCAGCATCGGCGTACAGATTATCGGTATGGGACTGCTTAAAATGCGCATGCCCGTAAGCTATTATCTGATGAAATATGTGCTTTTGATTGTCGGTGTGTGCGCGGTGCGGTTTGCGTACCGGATTCTTCGCATGCTGCAGGAGAGACGTCTGTTTGGTGCGGAGAAGGATTCGAAAAAGAATACGATGATCATCGGGGGCGGGGAAGCCGGAGCCATGATCATCAAAGAGTTTCAGAACAGTCAGTATCTGAACCAGAGAATATGCTGTGTCATTGACGATAATGCTTCCAAGCAGGGAAAGTATCTGCGTGGAATTAAGATTATGGGCGGCAGAGAAGACATAGTCCGTCTGGCAAAGGAGCTGAAGATAGACGAAATTATTGTCGCGATTCCGTCGGCTCCCCAGTCAGAGATCCGGAGTATCCTGAACATCTGCAAGGAGACAGACTGTGAGCTGAAAGTGCTTCCGGGACTTTATCAGATGATAAAAGGAGAGGTCAGCATTTCCAAGCTGCGCAGAGTAGAGATTGAAGATCTCCTGGGACGCGAGCCGATTCGTGTTCAGCTGGATGAGATAATGGGGTATGTGGCTGGCAAGGTAGTTCTTGTTACAGGCGGAGGGGGTTCCATAGGAAGCGAGCTCTGCCGCCAGGTGGCAGCCCATGAACCCAGGCAGCTGATTATATTTGATATTTATGAAAATAATGCCTATGATATTCAGCAGGAGCTGAAAAACCGGTTCCCGGAACTGAATCTGACAGTACTCATCGGGTCAGTGCGGAATACGCACAGAATCCGTTCCGTTTTTGAAAAGTATCGTCCGGATATTGTATATCATGCTGCAGCGCACAAGCACGTGCCGCTTATGGAGGACAGTCCCAATGAGGCTATAAAAAATAATGTGTTTGGTACTTATAAAACAGCCTGTGCGGCAGATAAGTATGGGACAAAACGTTTTGTACTGATTTCCACAGACAAAGCAGTTAATCCGACAAATATCATGGGCGCTTCCAAACGAATCTGCGAGATGGTGATTCAGATGATGAACCGTCATTCGGATACGGAATTTGTGGCAGTGCGATTTGGAAATGTACTGGGAAGTAACGGAAGCGTGATTCCGCTTTTCAAGAAACAGATTGAGAAGGGCGGTCCGGTAACGGTAACTCATCCGGATATTATTCGTTATTTTATGACGATTCCTGAGGCAGTCTCTCTGGTTCTGCAGGCGGGAGCGCTGGCCAAAGGCGGGGAGATTTTTGTTCTGGATATGGGGGAACCGGTGAAGATTCTGGATCTGGCAGAGAACCTCATTCGTCTGTCCGGATACAAGCCGTACGAAGATATAGACATAGAATTCACAGGGCTGCGGCCGGGAGAAAAGCTTTATGAAGAGCTTTTGATGAGCGAAGAAGGGCTTCAGGATACCCCGAATAAGTTAATCCATATCGGAAAGCCTATAGAATTTGATGAGGACAAGTTCCGCAGTCAGCTGGAAGTGCTAAAAGAGACTGCAGATCAGGATTCCGATTCCATTCGGCAGCTGGTACAGGAAATTGTACCGACATATACCATAAAAAAATAAAATCCGGAGGAAAGAATATATGAATGAGTATCAGGAGACCTATGAAAAAGAGATCAGCCTGACAGAGCTTTTGTTCTTCTGCCTGAAGAAGTGGCGTTGGATTGTGGCAGCCATGATTATTCTGGGGGTTTTGGCAGGGGCATATAAATACCGCGCTACAATACAAAGCAACCAGGCAAAACGTGAAGCTCAGATTCTGGCGGAAGAGGACGGAGATAAGAAGGAAGCCGAGATAATATCCAATCCCAATATAGAATATTATAATCTGGCCATACAGAATCTGCAGCAGGAAATGGAAGGCCTGAAAGATTATATGAATGGGTCCGTGATTATGAAGCTTGATCCGTATCATCTTAATACAGGGACTCTGAGTTTCTATCTTGACTCAGAAGATGTGGGAGAAAAGGTTACGAACAGTCTGATCAGCGCTTATGAAGATTTTGCAATGGATGGAAGACTGGCGTCCAGGCTGCTGGAAGTGAATGGTGATATTTCGGAATCTGAGCTGCAGTATCTGATTTCCTTTAAAAGCGAGGAGATGCCTGTAGCGGACGACAGCTATGAAGTTTCGGATGAAACTTCTTCTGCCCAGAGTCAGATTGCCAACATAGGTGTCACAAGACCTAATGTATTTCAGATTCAGATCACTGCAGACAGTGAAGAAAACTGTGCGGCTTATATGGAAACGGCAAAAAGAGCTATAGAGGAACTGGCTGTTCAGCTTCAGGACCAGATCAGCAGTCATACGATAGTACTCCTGGCTGAGTCGCAGACGGAACGTATTGATACGTCCATTCAGTCTTTCCAGAATACAGTACTGAATAATTATACTGCGGTTTTTAATCAGCTGAAAACCATGCAGACAGAATTGGAGACTGTGGTACAGGAAGAGGGCGAAACGATTGTCGTCGGCCAGGCTGTGACATATGGAAACCCTGTAAAAGAAGCAGGGAAGTTTGCAGTAATTGGTCTTGTGCTGGGAGCTTTTCTGGCCGCTTTTGTGCTGGTTGTAATCTATCTGATGAGCGGGAAGCTGCAGAGTACCGAGAATTTTAAAGAAGAATTTGGTCTTCCGCTGCTTGGACAGATAACCAAAAATCCGGAAAAAAAGAGAATTTTTGGTTTTGTGGATCGCTGGATTCAGCGTATGGAAGAAGGAGAATATGCTGATATTACCTATGAGGAACAGCTGAAACTTGCAGCTGCAAATCTGAAGGCGGCTGTTGCCGGTGAGAAAAGTATGAATAAGATCATGCTTGCGGGTACTATTGGAGCAGAGGAAGCAGAAGCCGTCCGCAGCAGACTTATCGCTGAATTAACGGGAATTTCTCTCTTACCGTATGAACGAATTGTATTTCAGGCAGCAGCGCTGGAAGAACTGGATGGATGCGATGGGGTGGTGTACCTTGAGAAAAGGGGAGTGTCCTGCACAAAACTCATCAGGAAAGAGGTGTCGCTGGCAGCTGACAGAGGAGTAAAAATTCTGGGAGCAGTCATTCTGTAAGATATAAAACCGAAAAACTATATAACTGTAAAATACAGAAAGAGGAAGTTTCTGCAGGTTCAGATACTTCCTCTTGAATTTTTATCTTGTATGCTATATAATTTCTGATGAAAATGTTTATCCTATGTATTCAGCGGATAAACACTATTTTTTTGTCTGAAGAAAAGGAGGAGTAGAAAAGGACATGGTAAAAGAACTTTTAAAAAGTGTCCGGGAATACAAAAAAGCGTCCATTATGACGCCCTTCTGGGTAGCGCTTGAAGTGGTGCTGGAGTGTATTATCCCGTTTATCACGGCTCGTCTGGTCAATGAAATCAAGGCGGGATGCGGCATGGCAGAAATTTTCCAGTTCGGAGGACTTCTGGTAGTAATGGCTTTGCTGTCGCTTCTTTTCGGGACACTTTCTGGTTTCAGCTGTGCGGAGGCAGCCTGCGGTCTGGCAAAAAATCTCCGTAAGGATATGTTTTACAGTGTACAGAAGTATTCCTTTGAAAATATCGATAAATTTCTGGTGTCTTCTCTGGTTACCCGTATGACCACAGATGTTACCAATGTACAGCTGGCATATATGATGATTATCCGTGTGGCCGTGCGGGCTCCGCTGATGCTGGTATTTGCTTTTACAATGGCATTTATTATGGGCGGAAAAATGGCATGGATTTTTCTTCTGACCATCCCGCTCCTGGGAACAGGTCTGTTTCTTGTTATTCGCAGAACAGTGCCTCTGTTCAAAAAGGTGTTTAAAAAATATGATAATCTGAACGGTTCTATTCAGGAAAATATCAAGGGAATGCGAGTGGTAAAATCCTTTGTGAGAGAAGATTACGAGGAGAAAAAATTCGGGACTGCGGCAGAGGATGTCTGTGCAGACTTTACAAGAGCAGAGAGAATTCTGGCGTTTAACGGTCCTATGATGCAGTTCTGCATTTATGGCGTTATGGTATTTGTGCTTTCCTTTGGTTCTTATACAATTATTACGAGCCGGGGACTGGAGCTGGATGTAGGACAGTTTTCCTCGCTTCTGACTTATAATTTTATGATGCTCAGCAGTCTGATGATGCTGTCCATGGTATTCGTAATGATTACGATGGCCGGAGAGTCTGCGAAACGTATCGTAGAGGTTCTGACAGAGAAGAGTACGCTGGAGAATCCGGAGAATCCGGTTTATGAGGTGGCGGATGGTTCCATTGTTTTTGATAATGTGAATTTCAAATATTCCCAGAAAGCAGAGCGTATGGCGCTGGCCAATATTAATCTGGAGATTAAATCAGGAGAGACTATTGGTATTATCGGAGGAACCGGTTCTTCCAAGTCGTCGCTGATTCAGCTGATTTCCAGACTGTATGACGTAACGGAAGGAAGCGTAAAAGTAGGCGGTGTGGATGTGCGTCAGTATGATCTGGATTCTCTTCGGAATCAGGTGGCAGTTGTTCTTCAGAAAAATATTCTGTTTTCAGGAACTATTAAAGATAATCTGCGCTGGGGAAATAAAAATGCTACGGACGCGGAGATGGTGGAAGCATGTAAAATGGCCTGTGCTGATGAATTCGTCTCTCAGTTCCCGCAGGGATATGATACCTGGATTGAGCAGGGAGGCGCGAATGTGTCCGGCGGTCAGAAACAGAGACTTTGCATTGCCAGAGCTCTGCTGAAGAAACCTAAAATTCTGATTCTGGATGACTCCACCAGCGCAGTGGATACAAAGACAGACGCAACCATACGAAGGGCTTTGCGGGAATACATACCGGAGACTACAAAAATTATTATTGCCCAGAGAACGGCTTCTGTAGAGGATGCAGACCGTATTATCGTAATGGAAGGCGGTACAATCAATGATGTGGGAACACATCAGGAACTTCTTTCCAGAAATAAAATATACAGTGAAATTTATACATCTCAGAATAAGGCAGGTGACAGAGATGAATAAGAAGAAAGGAAGAAAATCTATCGTCCTGCGTCTTTTGAAGACCATAAAGGACTTCTATCCGGTTATGATGCCGGTGACGGTGCTCTGTATTATTTTCAGCGCTGTTGTAAGCTCAATACCGGCAGTGTTCATGCAGAATGTTATCGCTATCGTGGAGCAGAGCTGGCAGACGGGAGACTGGGGAGCCGTACGCGGACAGATTATCCGTCTGGTATCCATTCTGGCGGTATTTTATATTCTTTCCCTGGTTTCTTCGCTGGCATTCAACCAGTTGATGGCAATCATGACACAGGGAACACTGAAGAAGCTGCGTGTGAAAATGTTTGACGGTATGCAGAGACTGCCTGTTAAATATTTTGATACGAATAACCATGGAGATATCATGAGTTATTACACAAATGATATCGACACGCTGCGTCAGATGATATCCCAGAGCTTCCCGCAGATTCTGACATCCTCCATCATGGTGCTGACGGTATTCTGCATCATGCTGTATTACAGTATCTGGCTGGCACTGGTTATTCTTATAGGCATGGCTATCATGGTTATGGTAGTCCGCAAAATCGGAGGAGGCTCTGCACGCTTTTTCTTCCGTCAGCAGGTCGCTGTCGGCAAGGTGGAAGGTTTTGTGGAAGAAATTATGAACGGCGAGAAGGTAGTCAAGGTTTTCTGTCATGAGCGTGAGACAGAGGCTGATTTTGACAAACTGAATGAAGAGCTGTTCTATGTGGCAAAACAGGCTAACCGGTATGCAAACATTCTGGGCCCGGTGCTGAATAACATGGGAAATGCGCTTTATGTTCTTGTGGCTGTGGCAGGCGGTCTTCTGCTTCTGTTTCAGGCTCCGAATCTGAGTATTTCCGGACTGGGAATCAGTATCAGCATTGTGGTTCCGTTCCTGAATATGACAAAACAGTTCTCAGGAAATATCTTTCAGGTATCCAATCAGATTAACTCTGTAGTTATGGGTCTTGCAGGTACCGAGAGAATTTTCGAACTGATGGATCAGAAACCGGAAGCGGATGAAGGATATGTAACGCTGGTTAACGTTCGGGAGGAAGCGGACGGTACGCTTACTGAATGCAGTGAGCGGAGCGGAATCTGGGCATGGAAGCATCCACACCAGGCAGACGGAACTGTAACGTATACAAAACTTCAGGGAGATGTACGCCTTTATGATGTGGATTTTGAGTATGAACAGAATAAGCCGGTTCTCCATGATATCTCACTCTATGCAAAGCCGGGACAGAAAGTGGCTTTTGTAGGTGCTACGGGAGCCGGAAAAACTACGATTACCAATCTGCTGAATCGGTTTTATGATATTGCGGATGGAAAAATCCGGTATGACGGAATTAATATCAATAAGATAAAGAAAGCAGATTTGCGCCATTCCATGGGTATTGTACTTCAGGACGTAAATCTTTTTACAGGTACGGTTATGGAGAATATCCGATACGGAAAACTGGATGCATCTGATTCGGAATGTATCGGGGCAGCCAGACTGGCCGGAGCAGATGATTTTATCCGTCGTTTGCCTGAAGGATATCAGACGATGCTGACCGGAAACGGAGCAAATCTTTCTCAGGGGCAGAGACAGCTGCTTTCTATTGCCAGAGCGGCAGTGGCGGATCCGCCCGTCATGATCATGGACGAAGCGACATCTTCCATTGATACCCGTACGGAGGCTATTGTACAGAGAGGAATGGATGCTTTGATGGAAGGCCGTACAGTTTTTGTCATTGCACATCGTTTGTCCACAGTTAAAAATTCGGATGTGATTATTGTTCTGGATCACGGACGGATTATTGAAAGAGGAACACACGAAGAACTGCTGGCACAAAAGGGACAGTATTATCAGCTGTACACAGGCGCTTTTGAACTGGAATAGCGGAAAATTTAACAGAATTATTTGTATGTAATAAGGAATGCTCCCTTACAGACAGACAAGGAAATATTACTTGCTGGCTGTAAGGGAGCATTCCTGGTTTATGTTTCAAAAGGTTTGCCGGCTTATGAATTCTGTTCCTGCATTTTTCGCAGCTCAGCCAGCGCTTTTCGGAATGTAAAGAAGAATGCGGTGGCTGTGAAGATGACAGCCAGCGTATCTGCCACAGGTTCTGCCAGATATACGGCAAAGGTTTTGTTGTCCGGAAGAAGCCTTGGCATCAGGAAAATCAGCGGAAGCAGCAGAATAAATTTACGTACAATGGCTGCAAGGGCAGACATGACTGCATTTCCGAGAGAGATAAAAGTCATCTGGCAGGCCATTTGTATGCCGAAGATGAAGAGGACAGCCAGATAAATGCGAAGAGCGGAAGCTGTAAATGTGATCAGTGCTGTGTCATTGGTAAACAGAGAGGCAAACAGTTCCGGGAACAGCATGACGCTCAGCCAGAGCAGAACAGAGTAAAACAGGCTGCATCTTAACAGAAGAAAGAATGCTTTTTTTACCCGTTCCGCATTGCGTGCTCCGTAATTATAGCTGACAATGGGCTGAGCTCCCTGACCGAGGCCCTGAAGGGGAAGCATGGCAAACTGCATAACGCTGGAAAGAATAGTCATGGCGCCTACGGCGATATCTCCTCCGTATCTCTGCAGGGAAGAGTTAAAGCAGACGGATATTACGCTTTCGCTGGCCTGCATGATGAAAGTGGATACGCCCAGCGCCAGACACGGGAGAATGATGCCGGGACGGAGTTTCATGTTGGCAGTACGGATACGCAGAGTGGTTTTTTTGCCGGTGAGAAACAGGAGTACCCAGGTACAGGACATGGCCTGGGAAATTACAGTGGCCAGTGCGGCGCCCTGTACGCCCATTCCGAATCCGAAAATAAAGATGGGGTCAAGGATGATGTTGGACACAGCGCCAATCAGTACAGATAGCATGCCGGTCTTGGCAAAACCCTGTGCCGTAATGAAGGCATTCATTCCAAGAGTAAGCTGTACGAAAATGGTTCCTGTCGCATAGATATTCATATAACGGACTGCATATCCGATAGTATTTTCACTGGCGCCGAAGGCCATGAGCAAATCCTGATTAAAGATAAGGAGAATGGCGGTCAGCACGGCAGAAATCAGGACTTGTGTCGTAAAACAGTTGCCCAGAGCTGCTTCTGCGGTTTCATAATCACCCTTTCCCATATAGATGGAAGCGCGGGGAGCGCCTCCGTTACTGATAAGAGCCGCAAAGGCAGATACGATTAAAATAATAGGAAGACACACACCGACACCTGTCAGGGCGGCGGCTCCTACCTCCGGGATATGCCCGATGTAGATGCGGTCTACAATGTTATAAAGCATGTTAATAAGCTGAGCTGCCACTGTAGGCAGTGCAAGGCGCATCAGAAGACGGCCAATGGGCTCGGTACCCAGAAAACTACTTTCATTTTTACCGTTCATTGGTATTACACCTGCTTTCCAGCCCGTTCAGGACATTTTGTGTGAGTTTTTCAGTAATCATTTCATACTGCTGAGTTTCCTCCGGAGTGAGTCCGGCAGTAAGATTCTGATAAAAAAGATTTTTGACGTCATCAATCTGGCGGATGATTTCAGACGTCTGTTCAGTCAGAGAAAGGTGGATGCGTCTGCGATCTTCTTTGTCCGCAGAACGTCTCAGATATCCTTTTTGTATCAGGGCTTCCACACTCTGAGAGACATTGCCTTTTGACAGCATCCGATAGTCTACGATATCTCCGGCCGTATCCAGACCGGGATTGTTATGCAGAAAACTTATGATAATAATCTCAATACGGGAAAGAGAAAAGTTTTTACGGATATCATCCATACTTCTGTCATAGAGTTTCTGAATCCGGCGATGAAGCAGGAGCATACCTGTGATCTGACTCATAATGCCTCCTTTGTTTTAAATAAAACATTTCTTTTTAAAACTATTATTATGAGATACAGTATAGCACAGTAATAAGGGATGTCAATGAAAGATTAGCAATTGACAATGAAAACAATTGATAATACAATTATTGCATATACAACAGTTGGAGGTGCAGCCATGCTGAGACGTCTGTTTTCCTATATGGGAAAATATAGAAAATATGCCGTTCTTGCGATGATTTGTATTACGGCGGAAGGAATTCTGGAGCTCCTGGTTCCCCTGATTATGGCGGATCTGGTAGACATAGGAGTTGCTTCCGGTGATACGTCTTATATTTATATGAAGGGAATGCAGATGGCAGTCTGCGCAGTAATAGCCTTGATTCTGGGAATCGGAAGCGCCCGGTTTGCGGCTCTGGCAGGACAGGGACTGGGCGCGGAACTGCGCAGGGCTGAATATGAACGTCTGCAGCAGTATTCATTTTCCAATATTGATCATTTTCGTACCTCTTCGCTGGTTACGAGACTGACCAGTGATGTCACCAACATCCAGAATGCAGTTTCCATGGGAATGCGTCCGTTCTGCCGCGGACCTGTTATGCTGGTGGCGGCCACAGGAATTGCCTTTTCAATCAATCATACGCTGGCCATTGTGTTTTTTATTGCGTTGCCGGTTCTTGGAGTGGCTCTGTTTATAATTACTATGAAAGTGCGTCCTCTGTATTCCAGAATGCAGGGAGCTATTGATACAGTGAACCGGATTATTCAGGAAAATCTGACAGCTATCCGGATCGTGAAAGCCTGTGTCCGGGGAGATTATGAGATTGCCAAGTTTGAAGAAGGCAACCAAAATCTCCGGACTGAGTCTGAAACTGCTTTCCGGCTGGCTGCGCTGAATATGCCGGCGATGCAGTTTGTTATGTATGGTACGATTCTTGGAATTCTGCTGTATGGCGGGAAACTGATGCGTGTGGGAAATATGCAGGTAGGAGATCTGACAGGGTTTCTGAGTTATGTTCTTCAGATCCTTAATTCTCTGATGATGATTTCCAATGTTTTTCTCCTGATGACGCGTTCCGTTGCTTCCGGTGTACGAATTATGGAAGTGATTGATGAAAAGATTGATATTACAGATGAGAAGGCACAGGACAGAAAAGTAGAACGAGGCGAAATTTCGTTTGAGCATGTGTGGTTTAAATATAAGAAAGAAGCAAAGGAGTATGTACTCTCGGATATTAACCTGCACATTGAGGCAGGACAGACAGTGGGAATTATTGGCCAGACGGGTGCAGCCAAATCTACGCTGGTTCAGCTGATTCCGCGCCTTTATGAAGCAGAGCAGGGAGTTGTAAAAGTAGACGGTATCCCGGTACAGGAATATCCCATGGAGCACCTTCGGGATGCCATTGCCATGGTACTGCAGAAAAATACTCTGTTTTCGGGAAGTCTGCTGTCGAATCTGAAATGGGGAAGAGAGGACGCCACAATGGAAGAAGTGGAAGAGGTCTGCAGAATCGCCTGTGTGGACGAGTTTTTCCAGAGACTCCCGAAAGGATATGATACAGAAATGGGGCAGGGCGGCGTCAATGTATCCGGAGGGCAGAAACAGAGAATCTGTATTGCCAGGGCATTGTTAAAAAAGCCTAAAGTTCTCATACTGGATGATTCCACCAGCGCAGTGGATACGGCTACAGAAAAGAAAATCAGGGAACGTCTGCAGCAATATCTTCCCTCTATGACAAAAATAATTATTGCTCAGAGAATCTCTTCCGTTCGCAGCGCAGATCAGATAGTAATTCTGGATGATGGAAAAATCAGTGATATCGGAAGCCATGAGGAACTGCTGGAACGGAGTGAGATTTATCAGCAGATTTATGAATCCCAGAAGGAAGGAGTGGAGCTTTAAATGGCACAGTATCGGATTAGCGGTTATAAAAGACCTAAAAATACAAAAAAGACCCTGCTTCATCTTCTGAGTTATCTGGGGCATCACAAATGGCTGTTTCTGCTGGTTGGCTTTCTGGTATGCGTCAGCACAGGAGCCAATCTGTTAGGTACGTACCTTCTGAAACCGGTAATCAACCGCTTCATTCTGCCCGGCGATCTCAAAGGACTGCTGGAGGCAGTCTGCGGTATGGGAGTCATGTATCTGTGCGGAGCTCTGGCTACACTGGGCTACAGTCAGCTGATGATCAAATCGGCGCAGACGGTGGTACAGGAAATTCGCAGCGACTTGTTTGCTCATGTTCAGAAACTTCCTTTAAGCTATTTTGACGGACACACACACGGAGAGCTGATGAGCCGCTTTACGAATGACGTGGACACTGTGCAGGAAGCAATGAACAACAGTTTTGCCATGATCATTCAGAGTTTTCTGACGCTTACAGGAACTGTGGTAATGATGATGGTTCTGAGTATCCGACTTTCTCTGATTGTCATTGTTTTTCTTGCATTTATGTTTGCTTTTATCCGCTTTAACGGAAGCCGGAGCCGAAAATATTTTCGCAGGCAGCAGGAGGAACTGGGACGTATCAATGGATTTGTGGAAGAAATGATGGCGGGACAGAAGGTAGAAAAAGTTTTTAACCATGAAAAAAAGGATTTTGAAAATTTCTGTATTCTGAATGAAAACCTTCGCAGAGAATCTACAAATGCATTGGCATATACAGGGATGCAGGTTCCCACGGTGGTCAGCCTTTCTTATCTGAATTACGCGGTGTCGGCCTGCGCAGGCGGCCTGTTTGCTCTGGCAGGTCTGATGGATCTTGGCAGCCTGGCGTCTTATCTGGTTTATGTGCGTCAGAGTGCCATGCCTTTGAATCAGTTTACCCAGCAGGTAAATCTTCTTATGACGGCATTGGCCGGAGCAGAACGTATTTTTGATCTGATGGAGGCAGAGCCTGAGGAAGATGAGGGGGACGTAACGCTTTGCTATGTGAAGGAAGAAAATGGAAAACTTACGGAATCTGCAGAACGGACAGGACTTTTTGCATGGAAAGCCGCGGAAGATACCCTGATCCCTCTGAAGGGGGACGTGCGTTTCCATGATGTAGTCTTTGGATATGTGCCGGAGAAAAAGGTACTGAATGGAATTTCGCTGTATGCCAAACCTGGTCAGAAAATTGCTTTTGTGGGTTCCACAGGGGCCGGAAAAACCACAATTATTAATTTAGTTAACCGGTTTTATGAAATTCAGTCAGGGACGATCACATATGACGGTATTGATATCCGCAGAATCAGGAAGGATGACCTGCGTCATTCCCTTGCCATGGTTATTCAGGAAACACATCTTTTTACCGGAACCATAGCAGATAACATCCGTTATGGAAAACTGGATGCTACAGATGAAGAAGTGAGAGAAGCGGCCCGTATTGCCAATGCAGATTCCTTTATCCGAAGGCTGCCGGACGGCTATGATACCATGCTTTACGGTGATGGGGGAAATCTGTCTCAGGGTCAGCGTCAGCTTCTGGCCATTGCGCGGGCAGCGGTGGCGCGGCCTCCGGTTCTGATCCTGGATGAGGCTACCAGTTCAGTGGATACAAGAACGGAACGGCTGATTGAAAAGGGTATGGATGCGATTATGGAAGGAAGAACAGTGTTTGTGATTGCCCATCGTCTTTCCACGGTACGCAATTCCAAGGCGATTATGGTACTGGAGCGTGGAGAGATTATTGAACGGGGAGATCATGAAAGCCTTCTGGAGCAAAAGGGCAGATATTATCAGCTGTATACCGGGCAGTTTGAACTGGAATAAGAAAGGGAAAATTATGAGAAAAGAGGAGATAAGGGAGATTCTTCACAGACTGGATATGGAACGGAAAAAACTGATAGCTCCCAGACTTCAGCAGCTTGGTCTGACAGTAGGAGAAGGACAGGCACGTGCATTATTCTGTCTTCAGGGAAAAGGCCCTATGACACAGAGGGAACTGGCGGATTTCTGTATGCGGGATACGGCTACCATGTCACGAAATCTGGATAAAATGGAGAAAGCAGGACTTCTGACAAGAGAAAATAATCCGTCCTGCCGGAGATCCTTTCTGATCTGTCTGACAGAAGAAGGAAAAGAAAAAGCGGAGCAGGTCCGCAGGATTTTTCAGGAGCTGGATGATAAAATATGGGGAGATATTCCGGAAGAGGAAATGGAAGGACTGTATCAGGTTCTCAGAAAAGTAGAGGAGAACCTGAACAGAGCGGTCGACGGGCAGGAAAACTAAAGCTCGTCGATATCTCCGCTTCCCATTTTCCGCCGCCAGGTGCCTTCCAGAAGAACCGTTTTTCCGGCTTTCAGAGATTTTGGAACATCTATGATATTCTGATTGGACGAACCCCGAAATATAAGACCGGCATCTTTTAGTTCTTCTACAAACCGTCCGTCTACAAGTACGTCAATACAGGAAAGAAGAGAACGCAGAGTTTCCGGATTCCCCACAGTCCCTGTCAGAAGGTCTGTTTCAAAGGTGAAACCGGTGTAGCACCAGAGATTTTTGTGAGGAAAGCGTTCCCGGAACCGACGTACAAGTAACAGGAGAGCTTCCTGGTTTTCAGGCTCCAGAGGTTCACCGCCAAGCAGTGAAAGACCTGCCACATAAGAAGGGGAAAGGGCAGTGAGCAGCTCGTCCACGGTTTCCTGTGTGAAAGGCTGTCCGTAAGAAAAATCCCAGGCTTCCCGATTAAAGCAGTTCCGGCAGTGGTGCCGACAACCGCTCACGAAAAGAGAGACCCGGACACCGGGACCATTTGCAATATCATTTTTTTTGATAGCGGCGTAATTCATAAAGATACCTCACAGTTCAGAAGAAACGGGCTTCCGGATTTTCCGGAAGCCCCTGGTATATGTAATGGAAAATTTACAGATGCAGTACGCGTTCCCGTATTTCCTGGGTACGGCCCTGATTCCAGAACTGGGTTCCGATGTAGCCGCAGGTTCTTCTGGCCACATTCATCTTATTCTGGTCTGTATTGCCGCAGTTCGGGCACTGCCAGATAAGTTTCCCGTGCTCGTCTTCTCTGATCTCAATTTCCCCGTCATATCCGCAGACCTGACAGTAATCACTCTTGGTGTTCAGCTCCGCATACATGATGTGATCGTAGATAAATTTCATAACAGACAGCACAGCATCCAGATTATTCTGCATATTCGGCACTTCCACATAAGAAATTGCTCCGCCCGGAGAGAGAGTCTGGAATTTTGCCTCCAGGGCCAGTTTATCGAAAGCGTCAATGTTTTCAGTTACATGAACATGATAGCTGTTGGTAATGTAGTTACGGTCAGTAACGCCTTTAATAATACCAAACCGCTTCTGGAGACATTTGGAAAACTTGTAGGTGGTACTTTCAAGCGGAGTGCCGTACAGGGAGTAATCAATGTTTTCTTCGGCTTTCCATTTTGCTGTATATTCATTCAGCTTTTTCATAATCTCCAGCCCAAGAGCCTCACCTTCCGGTTCTGTGAGCTTTTTGCCGTTCAGGCTGAACACGCACTCCCATAAGCCTGCGTATCCAAGAGACAGGGTAGAGTAGCCTCCGTGCAGATATTTATCGATTTTTTCACCTTTTTTCAGACGCAGGAGTGCTCCGTACTGCCAGAGAATCGGTGCAGCATCGGACAGAGTTCCGGTCAGACGTTCGTGACGGCACTGCAGTGCCCGGTGGCAGAGCTCCATTCGCTCGTCAAAAATTTCCCAGAATTTTTCCAGACTGCCTCCTGCAGAGAGCCCGATGTCTACCAGATTGACGGTTACTACTCCCTGATTAAACCGGCCGTAATATTTCGGCTTTCCGTTTTCATCCACATACGGAGTCAGGAAACTGCGGCAGCCCATACAGGTGTAGCAGTGACCTTCCCCATTTTTATCGATCTTATTCTGAAGCATGATTTTTTCAGAGATATAGTCCGGTACCATCCGTTTGGCGGTACATTTGGCAGCCAGTTTTGTAAGATAATAATACGGGCTGTCTTCATGGATATTGTCTTCTTCCAGAACGTAAATAAGCTTCGGGAATGCCGGTGTGATCCAGACACCTTTTTCATTCTTGACACCCTGATAACGCTGGCGCAGAGTCTCTTCGATAATCAGAGCCAGATCCTGCTTTTCCTGCGGGTCCTTTGCTTCATTCAGGTACATAAAGACCGTCACAAAGGGGGCCTGTCCGTTCGTGGTCATCAGAGTTACTACCTGATACTGGATCATCTGAACGCCGTTTTTTACCTCTTCACGAAGGCGCTTTTCAGTGATAGCTGTGATTTCGTCTTCTGTAACAGCTTCCCGGATGGAATGAAGTTCCTCCGCTACCTGGCGCCGGATTTTCTGACGGCTGATATTTACGAAAGGAGCCAGGTGAGTCAGGCTGATGCTCTGTCCTCCATACTGACAGGACGCTACCTGGGCGATGATCTGAGTGGCAATGTTGCAGGCAGTAGAGAAACTGTGGGGCTTCTCAATCAGGGTTCCGCTGATGACAGTGCCATTCTGAAGCATATCCTCCAGATTGACCAGATCACAGTTATGCATATGCTGGGCAAAATAATCTGCATCATGGAAATGAATCAGACCCTGCTCATGCGCATTGACAATATCCGGGGGGAGAAGAAGACGTTTTGTAATATCTTTGCTGACTTCTCCGGCCATGTAGTCGCGCTGCACGCTGTTGACAGTGGGATTCTTATTGGAATTTTCCTGTTTAACTTCTTCATTGTTGCATTCAATCAGGCTCAGAATCTGTTCATCCGTGGTATTGGATTTGCGTACCAGAGCACGGCGGTAGCGGTAAGTGATGTATCGTCTGGCCACATCGAAAGCCCGCTGATTCATGATCTGGTCTTCTACCATATCCTGAATTTCTTCCACGCTTAAAGAACGGTTCATGTTCTGGGCAGCACTTTCCACATCCTCTGCAATCCGCTTAATCTGCACGGCAGACATACGGGCACTGGGAACAACGCTTTCATTTGCCTTGGTGACGGCAATTACGATTTTCTGGGGGTCAAAGGATACCTCTGATCCGCTGCGCTTAATGATTTTCATAAGAATATTCTCCCTCTATGTTCAGGTGTTTGTTTCTCAAAAGCAGTTTTACATCATATGGTATAGCCTTAACCGGCAAAGAGTATTTTAACAATATATAGTAGTAATGTCAATGAGAAATTACTAGATATTGTTGAGCGAAAAATATGCAAAATGTCAGTCTGCTTCGTTGCAGGATGGAGCGCAATGGTATACAATGATTTTACCGGAAATGACAGGTAGTAATTCGGAGGAAACGCATGAAAATCGCTTATGAAATAAAAAACGGCAAAGCCATTATCTGGCGCTGTTATGAGTACAGTCCGGAGGCAGAACTGCCGGATACAATAGAAAACTGTCCGGTAACAGAGCTGGCGCCTTATGCATTTTCTGATCACATGGATGAAAAAAGAATGGAACGTGAACTTCAAAGTCACAGACTGAAGATATGGGGAGACGGCGACACGGGAAATCCCCCGGCTCTGACAGGAGCGGCGCTTACAGCAGTCAGCCTTCCAGCGTCGCTGGAAAAAATCGGAGCCTATGCTTTTTATAACTGCGGCAGGCTGGCCAGTATTCGATTCTGGGGCGGGCTTACTGATTTGGGAGCGGGACTCTTCACGGGCTGTCATGCTGTGAAGGAACTGAAACTGTATCTTAAGGCGGGGGAGATGTCCTGCCTTCGTGAAATTCTGATGGAGATACCCGAAAAGCTGACAGTATTTCTGGAAGGAAGCCGCTGTGCAAAGCTGGTTTTTCCGGAATTTTTTGAAGAGAGCGTGGAAAATACTCCGGCAAGAATTCTGGAGATTCATACGCATGGAAGTGGTATGAATTACAGAAACTGCTTCTATGATCGAAAGTTTGATTTTCGTGCTTACGACGCCTGCTTTTACCGGGCAAAGGCAGAGGAAGATTTTGAAACAGTTTTTGAGATGGCGCTTGGCAGGCTCCGTTACCCGGCAGGCCTTCTGCCGGAGAATCGGGAAATGTACCGGGAATGGGTAAAAGAGCACATGGGAGCAGCGCTGAAAAAAGCGGTGACTGATAAAAATATAGAA
The DNA here is from genome assembly GCA_944378225.1 of uncultured Merdimonas sp. Lineage (GTDB taxonomy): Bacteria > Bacillota > Clostridia > Lachnospirales > Lachnospiraceae > Laedolimicola. The sequence continues at coordinate 20,847 of CALWGE010000008.1, read as the reverse complement.
CTTTTGGAGTACCTGAAAGAAATTGTGTTTGAGAAAATACCCATGGAAGAGGGGAGAAAGCTTCTGGAACAGATTGTTCCGCAGGCTGCTTCCGGCAGCTTTCCTGAGGGAGTTGCCTTTCTGCTGGAGGCTTTGCGCGGCACACAAAGCCAGGGACAGGAGCTGAAACAGAAAAGAGAGCAGCGATTTGAATTGTAGGAAAGGAAACGGATCATGAAAAGTCCGATACTGGAAGAACAGAAAAAAATTCTGGAAAAGGAGAAACTGGGGAGAAGGATTCTGGGAAGCGTAAGAAATGAACTTTATCTGCATCTTAAATATCTGGATCTGGCACTGGGAAGTCTGGAATGTATACCCGGGCAGACAGAGCCGGCGGGAACGGATGGGGCGGTACTTTTCTTTGAACCGGACAGTCTTATGGAACTTTATCAGAAAAACCGGGCCTGTGTGGTCCGTCTGTATCTTCACATTCTGTTTCACTGTCTGTTTGCCCATCCTTTCGACCGGAAAGGCAGAAAAAAGCAGCTGTGGGATCTGGCCTGTGATGTGGCTGCGGAGGCTCTCCTGGACAGTCTCTATCTGAGCTGTGCACATGTGCCGTCAGGCGCTTTTCGTAAAAGCTGTATTGCGAGACTTTCGAGAAAGCTGCCGGTTCTGACGGCAGAGGGGATTTACCGGGAGCTTCAGACATATAAACTTTCTGAGGCAGAACTGTTGCGATGGAATCGGGAATTTCATCCGGATGACCACAGTCTCTGGGAACAGGAGAAAAAACCTGGCATGCAGAATCCCAGCCGCCAGCAGTGGGATGATATCCGGGAGCGCATGCAGACAGAGATTTCATTATTTTCCAGAGAGGCCTCAGAAGGGGAAGGCAATATGCTGGAGCAGCTGAAAATAAGCAGCCGTTCCCGCTGTGATTACCGTGAATTCCTGAGGAAATTTTCAGCGCTGCGGGAAGAAATACAGGTGGATCCCGACAGTTTTGATTACATTTTTTATACCTATGGAATGAGTCTGTATGGAAACATGCCGCTGATTGAGCCGCAGGAGACGAGAGAAATCCGGCGAATAGAAGAGCTTGTGATAGTAATTGATACTTCCATGTCCTGTAAGGGGGAGCTTGTAAGACGTTTCCTGGAAGAGACCTGTCAGGTGCTGTCTGAGACGGAAAGTTTTTTTCGGAATGCCAGGATACATATTCTTCAGTGCGACGAACGGGTACAGTCAGATGTACTCATTGAGAATGCCGAAGAACTGAAAGAATATATGGAGCATGTGGTTTTAAAAGGCGGCGGTGGAACAGATTTCCGGCCGGCTTTTGCATATGTGGAAAAGCAGATGGCAGAAAGGGTTTACGGGCGTCTTCGGGGGCTTCTGTATTTTACAGATGGTTATGGAATTTTTCCGGTTGCCATGCCGCCTTTCGAGACGGCCTTCCTGTTTCTGCAGAAACAGTATCGGGATGTGGATGTGCCTCCCTGGGCCATAAAGCTGATTCTTGGGGAGCATGATTTGACAGAGGAGGAGAGTCAGAATGAATATTAAACGGGCAAAACAGGAAATTAAAGACGCAGTGGAAGCATATCTTCTGAAGGATAAATACGGGGATTATGAAATTCCGGCTGTACGGCAGAGACCTGTACTGCTGTTGGGGGCTCCGGGTATCGGAAAGACACAGATTATGGAGCAGATTGCCAGGGAATGCGGAATCGGTCTGGTAGCGTATACAATTACACATCATACACGTCAGAGCGCCATCGGTCTTCCGTTTATTTCTGAACAGGAGTATGACGGACAGAAGAAGGCTGTGACGGAATATACCATGAGCGAAATTGTCGCGTCTATTTATGAAAAAATGAAAAAGACAGGGCTGAGGGAGGGAATTCTGTTCATTGATGAGATTAACTGTGTTTCCGAGACACTGGCGCCTGCCATGCTGCAGTTTCTTCAATGTAAAACCTTTGGAAATCATCCTATTCCTGAAGGATGGGTGATTGTGGCTGCAGGGAATCCCCCGGAGTATAATAAATCGGTCCGAGATTTTGATGTGGTGACATTGGATCGTGTGAAAAAGATTCAGGTGGAACCTGATTATGAGGTCTTCCGGGAGTATGCGCTTAAAACACAGATTCATCCGGCGGTCATCTCATATCTGGATGTGCGTCCCGGAAATTTCTATCAGATGGAGACTACCGTGGACGGAAAAATGTTTGCCACGCCCAGAGGCTGGGAAGATCTGTCCAGGCTGCTGGAGGTGTATGAGAAACTGGGCAAGCCTGTGGATAAAGAGGTTGTGCGCCAGTACATCCAGCATGACCGGATTGCAGGAGAATTTGCAAACTATCTGGAGCTGTACCGGAAATACAAGAATGATTATGCGATCGACCGCATTCTGAAAGGAGAAATACGGGAGAGTATGATTAAGAAACTGTCTCACGCCTCCTTTGATGAGCGGCTGAGTGTGATCAGTCTTCTGCTGTCCGGTTGTATGGCGGAATTTCACAGAATTCGTGTTCAGGAGCTGTTTACTGAGATCCTGTATGGGAAAATGAAGAAAGCAGGAGCGAAACTGAGGGAAAGTACATTGTCAGAGGAAGAGATTCCCGGAGTAATCGGAGATATTCAGAAAGAGGTGCAGCAGGAGCGTGAAGGAAAGAAAAGGGCAGAACTTCTGAACCGGGAAGAGGAGAGGAGACTGCTGCATCTGGAAGAAGTGCTGGGGATTTATGAGACAGAATTAATGAAACAGCATCCGGAAAACGGACCTGCTGCTTTCGATATTCTGCGGGAACTTTTTTCCGCAGAACGGGAAAAATATGAAAAATTTCAGGAAGAAGGCAGCAGAATGCTGGAGCATGCCTTTGATTTCCTGGAGACAGCTTTCGGAAACAGCCAGGAAATGGTGCTGTTTCTGACAGGGCTTAACAGATCGGAGGATGCGGCCGCATTTCTCTGTTCCTGTGAATGCGAGCGCTATCACAGATACAGCCAGAGTCTTCTGACAGAAAGCGACCGGGAAATCAGAAAGGAAATAGAAAGGCTGTCTAAAGAAGGGTAATGGTCCTCCGGGAAATCCGGATCAGCCCTTCCTGCTTCATTTTTCCAAGTTCCCGTATCATGGCACTGCGGTTTACAGACAGAAAGTCGGCAAAATCGATCATAGTGAAGGGAAGTTCAAAGGTACTGCTGTTTTTTCCGGCAGCCAGCTGCATGAAATAGCACATGAGCTTTTCACGGATGCTTCTCTGACTTAAAACCTCTACACGTTCGCTTAAAGAACGGGTTTTGTCAGAGAGAAGCTGCAGAAGATTCCGGATCAGCTGAGTATGGCAGGAGCAGGCGTTCTGGCAGGTGGCAGTCAGACGCTGGTAATCGATAAAAAGAACCTGGCAGTCTGTCTGACAGACTACGGCAATACAGGAATCGTCGCTGGGAACAAAGGAAAGATGTTCTCCAAAGATTCCTTTGGGAGAAAGATTTTCCAGAATACTTCGGGTACCGTTATATTCATAACGCACCACAGCAGCCTGTCCGCTGAGAAGAATCCCCACGATTTTGCGTGGAGTATCAAAGGAATAAATTTCTTCACCGGCAAAAAAATCACGTTTTCTGGCTTTCATACAGTCCAGCATTCTTCTGCAGTCATTTTCACTGACGCATTGAAACAGAAGATTTTCTGAATAGTTCATGGGCAGTACCTTACCTTTCCTGGTTTTTGGCGTTTCTCCGTTTCCAAAGTAACATGGAGGTAATTTTTTCTTCAGTATGGCACAAAAATGTTGCAAAAGCAACAGAATATCAGGAAAACTTTTGATATAAACTAGATATATTAAAAAAGATTTCTGATAACAGATTAGGAGGAAAAATCATGAAGAAATATGTTTGTACACCTTGCGGCTATGTATATGACCCGGAAGTAGGTGATCCGGATAACGGAATCGCTCCCGGCACTGCATTTGAGGATCTGCCGGATGACTGGACATGCCCTATCTGCGGTGTAGGCAAGGATGATTTTGAAGTAGAGGAATAAGAAAAGCATTTGAGTGTCAGGTAACACTTAACAGGAAACAGCCCTTATACAGAACGGGAAAACGGAAAGGTTCTGTATAAAGGCTGTTTTTTTAATTTTGCCGGAAAGAAGATATGGCTGTTAAAATATCTGTTTTTTTACCTTTCAGGGAACCCTGCACCATTTCTGGCTTACCGCCTCCTTTTCCCTGAAAAGTCTGATTCAGATATCTGCACAGCTGGCGTGTATCCCGGGTCCGGCTGCCTAAAATATAACGCCAGTCATCGGTACCGTTTCCGGAGAAGACACAGACCGTTCCGTGACAGCGGTCAGTCAGAAGATTTACAAATTCCCGGCAGGTGTCCATGTCCAGATCTGTTTCAAAAAAGACAGGATTTTCTGTTCCAACCGGAACAGCTGCAGCTTTGTCCTGGATATAGGCAAGATTCAGCTGCATCAGTCGGCCTTTCAGTTCAAAGGCTTCCTGCTTCAGCCGTTCCACAGCTTGCGGAATTTTATTTTCCTTCGCAGAAAGAAGTACGGAGACGGCGCGGACAGCAGCTTCTTTTTCTCTGCTGTCGCGAAGCGCCCGGTCGCCGGCCAGAAGATTGATTCGCACACCGCCTCTGTGACTCTGCACATTCGTAAGTCTGATCAGGCCGATTTCACCAGTATATTTGACATGAGGAGCGCAGCAGGCGCAAACATCGACCCCTGGAATCGTGACAATGCGTACCTGCCCTTCGATTTCAATTTTACTGCGGTACTTCAAAGAGACCAGCTCTTCTCTGGAGGGGAGGGAAATCTGCACCGGAAGATTGGAAAAAACCACAGCATTTGCTGCCTCTTCAATTTGTGAAAGCTCATCCCGGCTGACAGGGCCGTTAAAATCCAGCGTAACGTCCTGATCTCCCAGATGAAAGCCCACGTTATCGTAGCCGAAGCGTGCGTGGATCAGGCCGGAGACAATGTGTTCCCCTGTATGCTGCTGCATTCGGGAGAAGCGTTTTGTCCAGTCGATCCGTCCTGTTACTTCTGTGCCAGGATCCAGCGGACATTTGGAATAATGCCAGATGACGCCCTGGTCTTCCTGTGTATCAAAAATTTCCGCCTGATTTAAAAAACCGGAGTCTCCGTTCTGTCCTCCTCCTTCAGGAAAAAAAGCAGTCTGATCGAGACAGATGCGCCAGTAATCTTTTTCATTTTCACAGGCTGTGACAAATGCAGAAAATTCTTTTTGATGACTGTCTTCATAATAAATGCGTTTCGTCATAGTATTCCTCCGTGTATGAAACAGTTCTTGAAAAGCTGTAGTTCAGTATATCATTTTTAAGAGGGAATTGCACGGAGAAAATAAGGAAACCGACAGGCAGATCTGATTCTGTTCCGCGCGTCGTTTTCCTTTTTCTGTCTTTTGCTCCGCTGTTTTGTACCGTCCGCGCCATCTCAGGAGTCTGAAGTATTTTTGTTAAACGAAGGTCAAAATTAAATTATAGCCTGTTTTTGGTACCATCCTGAAATAAAAGCTGTGGATTTTCTTCCAGTACTTCATAATAGGGACGTCCAAAATAGCTGTAAAATGCCAGATAGAAAAGCATATCTCTGGGTGCGCGAATATCTTCAAGCCGCCGTCCGATATACAGGAGACATCCTTCTTCGTCAAGTCTGTCCCAGCACAGATTTCCCATACGCTCAATCTGACGGGCCGCGGCAAGATAGCTTTTATTGACTGCTTTTGCCACTTCAGGGTAAATATGTTTCGTAACCAGAATATCGTCCTGAGCCATATGTTCTTCAAACAGCATGTGTGCGGTTATCCTTATGGCACAGGCAAAAGTACGTACGCCGCCTTTCATCGGACCCAGAATGTTATGGATCAGAATTTCCTCTTTTGTCATTTTGAAAACTCCTTTCATATTCCTTTGTTTTATGATATGGCAGATTTTTCCTGTTCCGACGCCAGACGACACAATACGACATTTCACATCCGGAGAAATGAAACGGCATCAAGGACACGAAAGCATTTGGGAACATCATAATACAGGGGGCTCCGGTAAAATTGCAGAAAGATCTGCCGGGGGAGTTTGCGTTGACGGGACTCAAATGGGAATGTATAATGAAATGCAGTGTTCGGGAAGAAAAAAGGAGATTTTATGGCCAGGAAAAAGGTATATGCGGTAAGAAAAGGGAATAAGAACGGGCTGTTTTTTTCTTGGGAAGCATGTGCTGCGGCAGTACATGGATTCCCCGGGGCAGAGTACAGAGGATTCCAGACAGAAGAGGAAGCCAGGGAGTGGCTGGAAGCTGATGTTTCAAAAACTGCATCGGTGGACAGAGGACGGAAAATTTCAGAAAAAGAGGAAGAAACAGAGCATCTGAAAGCTTATGTGGATGGAAGCTTTGAGGAAAGTCTGGGAAAATATTCATTTGGATGTATTCTGCTTACACCGGAAGGCGAGATTATTGAAAGATCCGGAAGCGGAAATGAACCGGAATCGCTGTCAATCCGAAATGTGGCAGGAGAAATGCTGGGAGCCATGTATGCGGTACAGTGGGGGATAAAGAAGGGATACAGAACCATAGAGCTTCATTATGATTATATGGGAATCGAAAAATGGGCCACAGGGGCCTGGAAGGCGAATCATATACTTACGCAGAAATATTCACAGTTTATGGCCGGACGCAGGAAATTTATTGAGATCGTATTCTGCAAAGTAAAGGCACATTCCGGAGATTACTACAATGAACAGGTGGATCAGCTTGCGAAGAGAGCTCTCACGGAGACAGAAGGAATTCCGGAAATAAAATAAAGCAGATTCCAATGAGCCCCGGCAAAGGGATGACCGGCCGGGATGGAAAAAGCGGGAGAAATATGATATAGTAGGAAACAGTGTAAAAAACAGAGGAGAGATGAAAGATGCCGATTAAAGTACAGAGTGATTTGCCTGTCCGGGCGATTCTGGAAAGCGAAAATATATTTGTGATGGATGAGACGCGTGCTTTGAATCAGGATATTCGTCCACTGAAGATAGGGATCCTGAATCTGATGCCGCTGAAGGAGGATACGGAACTGCAGCTGCTGCGTTCTCTGTCCAATACGCCCCTTCAGCTGGACATCACATTTATTATGGTCAGCAGCCATGAGTCAAAAAATACGGCGCAGAGTCATATTCATAAATTTTATGAGACTTTCAGCGAGATTAAAAAGAGACGTTTCGACGGCCTGATTATTACTGGAGCACCTGTAGAGCAGATGGAATTTGAGGAGGTAGACTACTGGGAGGAACTTACAGAGATTATGGACTGGGCGGACGCTCATGTGACCTCCACCTTTTTTATCTGCTGGGGAGCGCAGGCGGCGATGTACCATTTTTATGGTCTGAAGAAAAAGCTGCTTCCTCAGAAACTTTTTGGTTTGTACCGTCATAAGGTGAGAAACAGAAAAGAGCCTCTGGTAAGAGGCTTTGATGATGATTTTTATGCCCCGCATTCCAGGCATACAACTGTGGATGCAGAAGACATCCGGGCATGTAAGGATCTGACGATTCTCGCAGAATCAGAAGAAGCGGGCGTCTTTATCGCTATGGCGGAAGAGGGGCGTAAGGTTTTTGTTTTTGGACATCCGGAGTATGACAGGCTCACCCTGGAAAAGGAATATATGCGTGACAAAAACAAAGGGCTGGATATTCAGCTGCCCAAAGATTATTTCCCGGGTGATGACAGTAGCAACAGGCCTCTTCTGCTTTGGAGAGCGCATGCAAATACCTTATATACGAACTGGATTAATTATTACGTATATCAGACGACACCGTATGTCTGGGAGGATGAGCAGTAGCAGAGAGGGCTGTCCGTTCACTGATTATCGAAAAATAAAGAAAATGACCAGTGCCAGCTGGAAAATGAAAATACAAGGCATGCCGATCCGGAAGGAGGCATGCTTTGTTTTATGGCGAAATGTCTGCATACCAAGCATCGCTCCAATGCTTCCTCCGAGAATAGCAGAAAGAAATAAGGTTTTTTCCGGGATTCTCCATTTTCCGCGCCGGGCTTTGGATTTGTCTATCCCCATGAGCAGAAAAGCAGTAAAATTAATGAAAATGAAATAGATCAGAACAACAGTAACAGGATTCATAGTCTCTCCTTTCTGATTGTCGGATTTCGCAGATAAAACAGCGGGAATCTTTTTATTTATCTTACCGTACAGACCAGAGGAAGACAATGCTGTTTTTTCGGAAATTCTGACAGAAAGCTTACGCAAAAAAGACTTGCTTTTTTAAGTCCAGTTTAATATAATAAGCACATGCGCAGGAAAGACAAATGTGCGCGCTGCAAAGACAGACTGAGCTCTGCAAAATATATCCCAGGGAAGTACAGGAGGAGAGAAAATGTATTCATTAGAGGAAGTGAAGGCAGTTGATCCGGAGATTGCAGCCGCCATTGAGGCGGAAATGAACCGGCAGAACAGTCATATTGAGCTGATTGCATCAGAAAACTGGGTATCCAAGGCAGTGATGGCAGCCATGGGAAGTCCTTTGACCAATAAATATGCGGAAGGATATTCCGGAAAGCGGTATTACGGCGGCTGTGAGTGCGTAGATGTAGTGGAGAATCTGGCGATCGAACGCGCAAAAAAGGTTTTTGGATGCGAGTACGTGAATGTTCAGCCGCATTCCGGAGCACAGGCAAATATGGCAGTGCAGTTTGCCATGCTGAAACCGGGGGATACAATTATGGGACAGAATCTGGCACACGGCGGGCATTTGACGCACGGAAGTCCTGCAAATTTTTCCGGCACCTACTTTCATGTAGTTCCCTATGGAGTAAATGACGACGGCGTACTGGATTATGATGAAATCCGCAGAATTGCGCTGGAGTGCAGACCTAAAATGATAATTGCAGGCGCAAGCGCTTATGCCCGCACTCTGGATTTCAAACGATTCCGGGAGATTGCAGATGAAGTTGGCGCATATCTGATGGTGGATATCGCTCATATTGCCGGACTGGTGGCGGCAGGTCTTCATCCCAGTCCCATTCCATATGCGCATGTAACCACAACTACGACGCATAAGACACTGCGCGGACCCCGTGGCGGCATGATTATGTCTGACGCGGAAACAGCAAAGAAATTCAATTTCAACAAGGCAGTATTCCCGGGTATTCAGGGAGGTCCTCTGATGCATGTGATCGCAGCAAAGGCAGTATGCTTTGAAGAAGCCCTGAAGCCGGAATATAAGGAATATCAGCAGCAGATCGTCAAAAATGCCCAGGCATTGTGTAAGGGACTCATGGACAGAGACATCAAGATTGTGTCCGGCGGCACGGATAATCACCTGATGCTGGTGGATCTGACACCGTATGATCTCACGGGTAAAGAGGTGGAAAACCTTCTGGATTCTGCGAATATTACAGCTAATAAGAATACGATTCCGAATGATCCCAAATCTGCGTTTGTAACCAGCGGTATTCGTATCGGCACACCGGCCGTGACATCCCGTGGTCTTAAGGAAGAAGATATGGAGACGATTGCAGAGGCAGTCGCTATGCTGATTAAAGAGGGCGAGAGTGCTGTACCCAAAGCAAAAGAACTGGTAAAGAGTCTTACGGATAAATATCCTCTTGATATGTAACAGAACCTGAAAGATGCAGTATATTGATAAGATCCCCGGGGCGGAGACGGCTTCCGGGGATTTTTGTCTGTCCGGAAAGACACAGGCTGTATACACTGGTTTCAGAGAGCGAACAGTCAGGGAATATTAAAGAATTCTTAAATAGTTTTTTCGAAATTCGTATGCTATACTGAAACATATGATACAGGATATGGTAGAGTTGTAACATTTTGAACACAATTCTGCCTGCAGCAGGAGAAGAACAAAATGGCGCAGAAGAAAGAAGCGGTTATACAGGTGAAGGATCTGTATAAGATATACCGGATAGGAGAGAACAGAGTCAGAGCTCTCAACGGGGTAAGCCTGAATATTTACAGAGGGGAATTCTGTTGTATTGTCGGTACTTCCGGTTCGGGAAAATCCACGATGCTGAATATGCTGGCAGGATTGGAAAAGCCCACAAAGGGAGAGATTGTTATCAGCGGAACGCACCTGGAAGAGCTGAATGAGAGCCAGCTGGTTCGCTTTCGGCGGGAGCATGTGGGATTTATTTTTCAGTCTTTTAATCTGCTCGGTACTATGAATGCAGTGGAGAACGTGGCGCTTCCTCTGACATTCCGGGGGGTCCCCAGAAAGGTACGGATGGAACAGGCAGATAAGATGCTGGATCTGGTAGGGCTGTCGAAGCATAAGAATCATAAGCCCAATGAAATGTCGGGAGGCCAGCAGCAGCGAGTCGGTGTGGCGAGGGCGCTGGTTGTAAAGCCGGAAATCATTTTTGCAGATGAGCCTACGGGAAATCTGGACTCCAATACATCGGCTGAAGTAATGGCGCTGATGAAAAAGATTGTACGGGAGCAGAACCAGACTCTCGTGATGGTTACTCACGACAACCATCTGGCAAGTTTTGCAGACAGAATATTCCATATCATCGACGGAAAGATCGTGAAGATAGAGGACAACCGAGGAAAAGGGGAGGTAGAAGGAAAATGAGAAACCTTGGATTAGCAAAGAAAGCAGTGCTTCTGGCACTTTGTGCCGTTCTGACAGTACCGGCGGCGGGACTGAGCCGGATGCCGATGGTAGTGCAGGCAGCCCAGACAAAGGAAGGAACAGGAAGCAGCGGCAATAATGATGAAGAAAAGCTCGTTACAAACGAGCAAAAAATAGCAGTAAAGAAGGTTTTGATCAGCCATTATAATATAAAGAAGGCGTTGATTGAACAGGCCGGAAACGGAGAGGCTGCCTTACAGTATCTTCAGAGTATGATTGGAGATATTTCGAAACCGAATGAGCCAGGCGGAACACTTGCCACGGAGATGTATACCAGTAATCTGTCCACCTTTGAGACAGATGTAAAAGGAAAACTGGATACCTATACAGTAAAGAATGAGAATCCCGAAGAACCCGAAGAGGAGCCAAAGCCCTCCACGACTAACAGCAATATTATGATTGGAGGCAACTGGGTAACACCTACAGCAAATGCCGGTCAGTATGTGAATGTGGTTCTTCCTGTAGTGAATATGGGACGGAGCTGGGTGGATCATGTGGTAGTAACACCGCAGATCAGTCAGGATGCAGCAACGTGGCCTTTTGAAATTGAAACTTCCAATTACAGCCAGACGATAGAGGGACTTCCGGGAACGGACAACGGCGGTTCGGATATGGACAGAAGACGGGAGCTGACCTGGACGCTGAAGACCAGAAAGGATGCGCCCAGCGGTTATGTTCCGATTAATTTTAATGTATCCTATGAAGATGAGAATAATGTTCTGACCAATGTAACTCTGACTTCTTATGTAAAAGTGGTTGGAACCACCGGGGTATCTGCAGACGGAAAAGCCTCCACGCCGAGAGTTATTGTTACAGGCTTTTCCACGGATCCGGAGACAGTGCATGCAGGCCAGACTTTTACGCTGACGCTTCATCTGCAGAACACGTCCAAGGCGACAGCTGTAAAAAATATGGTATTTGATATTCAGGCAGCCAGCGAAAGTACAGATACTACTTATGTAGCTGCAGCTTTTCTGCCCACAGCAGGATCCAGCACGGTCTTTGTAGACCAGATTGCGCCCGGGGCAACAAAGGATATTTCCATGGAAATGGAGGCCCGGTCTGATCTGGCGCAGAAGCCTTACGTGGTAAATGTAAAAATGAATTATGAGGACGAAAGCGTAAATGCCTATGAAAATACGGCCAGCGTTTCAATTCCGGTACGTCAGGAAGCCCGGGTTGACACCAGCAGTATCGAGGTTATGCCGGAGTCTATTGAAGTAGGATCTGAAGCTAATGTCATGTTCAGTATCTATAATATCGGCAAGACACAGCTTTACAATACCACTGTGCGGTTTATAGGAGACTCTGTATCCGGCGGAGAGACCTATCTTGGAAATGTGGCGCCGGGGGCTACGGGAAATGTGGATGCCTACTTAAGCGGTGCTGCGGCCACCATGGATGATGGAACGATTAAGATAGAAATTACCTTTGAAGATGAGGCAGGGGAAGCTACAACGGTAGAAAAACAGATGACGCTCTTTGTTTCAGAGCCTATTTATCCGGAGATGGATATGGGAATGATGGAAGATCCTGCAATGGAACAGGGAGGCGGTTTCAAACTCTGGTACGTGTTAGTACCTCTTGTTCTGATAGCTGCTATTGTCGCAGTGCTTGTAGTACTTCGCAAGAAAAACAAGAAGAAAAAAGCAAGAGAGGAAGAACTTGCGGCGCTGGACGAGGAAATTGAAGGACTGGAAGAAATAAGTCTTGATGATAATGAAAACGAGGAAACGGACGAGTCCGGAGATGCGGCAGAAGACAGGGAAGAAAAGGAGTAGTCCATGAGTTATATTGATTTGCTCAGAATGAGCCTGAGCAGTCTGAGGCGGAGAAAGCTGCGTACAGTCCTCACTGTGCTGGGTGTGGTTGTGGGTACGGCATCGATCGTGGTCATGATTTCCCTGGGACTGGGGTTGAATAAGAGCAGTATGGAGCAGATTGAACAATACGGCGGTCTGACGACGATCACAGTTTATCCCAGCGAAAACGGATATAGTTACACTACAGTTTCCGGCGGAGGCGTTATGGTTGAGAGCGCCGGTTCCGGCGATAAAAACAGCAACGAGCCCATCCGGATTGATGATGCCATGATAGAAACACTCTCTCGGATTGAACATGTGGAGATTGCTTCTCCGGTACTTTCTATTTCCGCACTGGCGAAGCAGGGCGTCTGGGAAGGGAATATTTATATTCGGGGTATGAGCCAGGAGGCTCTGGAAAAGCAGAATTTTGAAGCGGCAGAAGGGTCTCTTCCCACATCGAAAGATGAACTTCAGCTTTTCTACGGAAATACAGTAATTACGAATTTTTATAATGCCCGGACACAGCAGTATTACTGGGAGACAGGTGTTCTTCCGGAAGTGGATTTCATGAATGATCCCATGTTTGTGATTTTTGATATGGATGCTTATTACAATAATAAATGGGGAGGTAAGGACGAAAACGGAACGCCGGTTCCGGCACCAAAAAAATATGTGGTACCTTCCTGCGGCGTAATGGCCGGAGGGGCGGAGGAATACAAAGACAACTCTAACTATGTGCTCTGCAACATAGAGGCTTTGAAGACTCAGCTTACAAAGGCATTTAAGGGGAAGGTGATTCCCGGACAGCCAACGAACAGCGCGGGAAAACCGTACAAGCAAATTTATTATGATGAGGCTTATATCCGTGTGGAGGATATGAAATATGTAGAAGAAGTGCAGGAGCAGATACGCGCTCTCGGACTTCAGGCTAACAGCAACATTGAGTGGATGAATCAGGTAAAGGAGCAGTCCCGTTCCATTCAGGCAGCTTTGGGAGGTATTGGAGCTGTATCCCTTTTCGTGGCGGCTATTGGTATTGCGAATACAATGATGATGTCCATCTATGAAAGAACAAAAGAGATTGGAGTCATGAAGGTTCTGGGCTGTGATTTGTCAGCGATCCGGAATATGTTTCTGACGGAGGCGGGCTTCATTGGTCTAATCGGAGGCGCTGTGGGTCTGATACTGAGTTATGGCATATCAGCGATTATTAATTTTGCCATGCGGGGAATGTATAATTCAGGAATCTCCTATATTCCCGTTTATCTGTCATTGCTGGCCTTGATCTTTGCGGTGGTGATCGGTATGCTGGCCGGATTGTTTCCTGCTCTTCGGGCTATGCGCCTGAGTCCTTTGGCAGCCATCAGAAATGAGTAGAACAGGATAAAAGAAACAGAAGAAAGCAGACCCGGTACAGAAAACCGGATCTGCTTTTTTGTAAACAGAAAAGAAAAAGTTTTCAGGTGGATAACCCCAGAAGCTTCGCGCCGTTTTTGTAAAGGATCAGATCCAGTTCTTCATCGGTAAAGCCTATTTTTCGGATATATTCCGTATCTTCTTTCTGACCGCTCCATGGGGAGTCTGTAGCAAAAAGAATCTTTTCGATTCCGTGATTTCGACAGATGCGCAGAATCTGTTCCGGCAGAGCCAGGCGCAGGACATATGCCAGATCCATATAATAATTTCCGCCTACCAGAAAATGTTCGGATTCATTTTCCATATCATGGCCGCCCAGATGGGCCAGTACCAGTTTTTCAGCAGGGCCTCCCGAGAATACGTCCCGGATCATGCGGTGGATTCTTTTTGGGGTGGCGTTCACCTGTTCCGGATATCCCAGATCCCGTCCGCAGTGAATGGAAATAATCAGTCCAAGCTGAGCAGCATACTCGATAATACGTTCATACCGGATATCATCGATATAGGTATTCTGATAAGTTGGGTGGAGCTTAATCCCTTTCAGACCGCTGTCTTTAATACTGCGCAATTCTCCTTTATAGTCTGGAGAGTCAGGATGGATTCCACCAAAAGATATAACAGATAACCCGTCTTTGTCAGGTTCTTCGTGGGTGACAGACCGGGCGAATTCATTGATATGGCGGAATTGTTCCGGCTTCGTGACAATGGGAAGAATGACGGAATGAGTGACGCCGGATTCTTTCATAGAGCGGCGCAGATCCTCCAGCGTGCCGTCTGTATATGCAGCAACTTTTCCGATGAATTCAAGATTGCTGACAGCACGGTGGGCAATTTTGTCAGGAAATATATGGGTATGAAAATCAATAATCATAAACAGAACCTCCTCTTCCTGTCAGAGAAAACTGCGGATAGGATCCGGCTGTTTCTCCCGGCAGGCAGTTCCATTATAAGAGGTTCCCCTATATTTTTCAAGCACGGTTCTTTTGCTCAGAGCCTGTCGCTGTTTACAGGTGCCGCTGGTGTCCGGTGCCTGCTTCTGGCCAGAGGATTCAGTTTTTGTAAATGCAGTTACAATTTGTTTACAACCTGGATAGAATGAGGTCATATCTGTGATTTATGATGATAAAAATGGCGAAGAAGGAGAACGTAATGGAAAAACAAAAAATTCTTGTAATAGAGGATGAGAAACCGATTGCGGAAATTCTCAAATATGGATTTGAAAAAGAAGGATTTGAGGTGTTTTGCGCTTTTACCGGAGCCAGAGGACTGCAGGCTGCACAGGAAAAAGCGCCGGATCTGGTTCTTCTGGACTGGATGCTTCCGGATATTTCCGGCGTGGATGTCTGCCGGCTTCTGACAGAACAGAGAAACATACCCATTCTCATGCTTACGGCCAGAGATAATGTGGAGGACAAGTTGTACGGGCTGGAATCCGGAGCGGATGATTATGTAACCAAGCCTTTTGATCTGAGAGAAGTAGTGGCGCGGGTACATACGATTCTGCGGCGCTTTGAGAGGGCTCAGCAGGCAGGGGGAGCTGCTGCCGGAATGGAAAAAACGCCGGATGACCTGCGTAATGTTCCGCTGGTGGTATCGAAGGAGGAGCATTCGGTATACAGAAACGGCTGTCCGGTGGGGTTGACTCCCAGAGAGTTTGATCTGCTTGCGTATTTTGTGAAACATCCCAGGCAGGTATTCACAAGAACAGCGCTGCTGGATCAGATCTGGGGATACGACTATCTGGGGGATACACGGACGGTGGATATCCATATTCAGAGGCTGCGCAAAAAAGCGGATTTAAGTGAGCAGCTGGTTACGGTATTTGGTGTAGGGTACAAATATGTTCCATAAAAAAGAAAAGCAGGAAAAGGGATTTTCAGGAGTGACGTCGGAGCGGGAGCAGAAAACAAAGCTGAGATTTGGACTGCGTGCCCAGGCACTGTGCGGACTTCTGGCAATTTTGTCTTTCAGTGCAGCGCTGTTGTCCTGGCTGTCGGGTCGTCAGCTGGAGGTAAACAGAGAGGCGCAGATAGCAAGCGAGCTTTCTGTAATCCGGGAAAATACGGATGTATATGTACGGCAGCTTTTGATTCTGAATGAGGCGAATAATGACGAGACAAGTTTTCTGAGGCTGGCAGAAGATATTGCTGCAGAACTTGGAGAAACGGGTATGGGGGAAGTGACAGTCTGTTCACGCAAGGGAGTACGGCTGGCAGGTTCCACGGAAAAAAGTATGCTGTCAGGAGTCAGTCTGGCGGAAGGACAGGAAACAGACGAAGATTTGGAGGAGGCAATCAATGGAAACGCAGCGTTTACGCTCATATACGGACAAAATGGGAAGCTGGCTGTCCGTTTTTCCATGCCGGTCTCCGTGGAGGGAAAAACCATAGGGATTGTGCGTTCGGTATCAGATTACAGCCCTCTGTGGCAGCGCGGCCGCAGAACAGGGCAGATCGTTCTGCGGGCGGCAATTCTGGTATTCGGGGCAGAATTCCTTGTGATTGCGCTGTTTCTGAATCGCATTCTGAAGCCGGTAGGAAAACTGGCCAGAGTGTCGAGACAGATGACTCTCGATCTGGAACAGAACCGGATTAATACCAGACTTTTGGCTGATCTGGCAGATTCCGGACGGAAAGACGAGATTGGAGAGCTGTCCAGGGACTACAGTGTAATGTTGAAACGGACGGGACGATACATTACCAGAGTACAGGAAGACAGAGACCGTATCCGGGATCTGATGGAAAGCAGACAGGAATTTTATAATAACGTAACTCATGAACTGAAAACTCCTCTGACAACCATTCAGGGTTATGCACAGCTTCTGCAGACAGACGGAGGTGCAGATCGGGAGCTGTTCGAAAAGGGACTGGGACATATTTTGCATGAGAGCACGCGTCTTCACCGTATGGTTATGGAACTTCTGGAGATGGCGGACAGAAGCGGCTCGGCGGATCCCTGTTCTGTAGACATGAACAGCCTGGTTGAGAGCGTTGCAGAGGCCATGGCAATCCGGGCAGAACGCTATGCCTGTCATCTGAAGGTGGAACTGGAACCGGGACTGATACTTTTTGGTGTGGAAGGACGTCTGCGGCAGATTTTTATTAATCTGATAGATAATGCGGTCAAATACGGTGAGACGGGGGAAGAGATTGAGATCCGTGGAGAGCATACAGCGGGCGGTCTCCTTTTCAGTGTGGAGAACCGGACGGCAAGGGAGCCTGCAAGAGAGGAACTGGAACGAATCTTCGAGCCATTTTATCGTATTGATAAGGAGTATGCGAGAGAGCAGGGCAGCGCAGGGCTTGGATTGTCTATCTGCCGGAAAATCACAGAAGAGCATGGCGGGCGCATCTGGGCAGAAAACGCACCAGGAGGACGTATCCGCTTTTCTGTTATTTTTCCGATGGAGGTGAATACCGATGAGGCATAAAACTGTACGGATAGGATTGGCGGGGCTTATTTTCACTTTGCTGATCGGCTGTGCGCCCCACATTCGAACAAAAACAATTCTGCTTCCTGAACGGGAGAATCCGGAAGAAAATTTGAACAGCGGGTCGGATGAGCTGTATACGGTACAGAAGATTTACAGCAGAGAGATAAATAACGGAATCAGCTGGGCACCGGAAATTTATCTGGATCAGGAGCACAGATTTCGTTACTGGGTGCCGGCAGGGGAAGAGAATGATACAGTCTGTTTGGAAACGGCAGTGGATTACCGTTATGGATTTCATGAAGAAAGAGAACTGCCTCTGGAAGAAGAAATTTCTGAGGGAACAGAACTTTTGCAGGAGAGGATGAAACAGGGAGAGGATGCGGTATCTCCGGACGGTCGATATGCGGTTTTAATCGAGAAGAAAGTGAAATCTTCAGGAAACCGGCTGTATCTTCTGAATTTAGAAACCGGCGACAGTACTCTTTTGCTGGACGGTGATAAAATGGAGTGTCCGGAGAACGAATATAGGATTGTATGGTGCTGGTCTCCGGATTCAAAAGTATTGTGTTATGGATTTTGCCCTGGGGTCCTTACGGAGGAGAGCATAAAATATGATACGAAGGCTGTACTTCATTTCCGGCAGCTTCTGACAGGAGAGCAGACGTCCGTCCGGATGCTGAAATGGAAAGAACTGATGGATCTGGGAAAGATAGGTGATATATGGCTGTATGGTGACTGGAAAGAAGGCAGATTAAAAGCCGTATTGATTTATACACTGGTTTCTGAAGAGCGCAGCATGGACGAGCCTCCTTATCATGTACAATGGATGGATGCTGACGGCAGAGGAGAAAGGAAAGAGGTGAAGACAGGTACAGCAGCGGACGACACAAAATGGGCGGTTTCGGAAATCCTGACTGACACGGCTTATGGAAAGATTCCGGTATATCTGGATGCTGTGCAGAATCGGGTGTATGTGGTTCAGAACGGGGAGATTACTGTATATAACGGGGTGGGTACTGTTATGGAACGGGTGGAATTGTTACCGCAAATGCAGGTGATGGATGTTCTGGCTGCAGATAGTGGCAATGTAATTATTACTGCGGAGCGGAGGCAAAATCATGCCGGAAGTATGGCAGATATTTGTCTGTATCAGAGAAACGGGGAGTCTTTTACTCGAAATGTTGTTTATATGGGCTGCGGTTATGTATATTGTATGGAATTTGATCCGACACACCGCCGTCTGCTCGTGGATGCCAGTACCGGCGTGGAGAAAAGTGAGCTTCCTTTTCATACCTGGCAGGGAATCGTACTGGAATTTCAGTGATACAAAAATGTTACAATAAGGAGAAACACAGGAAATAAGCAGATGCTACACTGATGGGAGCGCAGAGGAAAGATATTCCTCTGTGCACTGACAGAAGAGGAGGACATCCGGAATGTGTGGTATTTGCGGGTTCATAAGTAAGAACGATAATACAGGAAGCTCAGGGGAACAAAAACAGATGCAGCAGAAAATACGCTCTGCTGTTCTGGAAGATATGATGAATGTTATCTGTCACAGAGGACCGGATGACGGAAGGATGTACCTGGACGGACAGGCTGCTCTGGGATTCCGTCGCCTGAGTATTCTGGATTTGGAAGGCAGCGCCCAGCCTATGACAAGTGAAAACAGAGACAGAGTGCTGGTATTTAACGGGGAGATCTATAATTACAGAGAACTGAGGAAAGAACTGCAGGAGTGTGGCTGCAGATTCCATACGCAGGGAGATGCAGAGGTGCTGCTTCACGGGTATGGAAAATGGGGGGACAGGCTGCCGGAACATCTCAGAGGTATGTTCGCATTTGCAATCTGGGATGCTGAGAAAGAAGAAGTGTTTCTGGCAAGAGACCATTTCGGCATTAAACCACTGTATTATATTCTGTATAATAAAACATTTGTTTTTGCGTCTGAAATAAAAAGTATCCTGGAATATCCGGGAATTCCGCGGATTCTTAATGAAAAAGCTCTGGAACAGTATCTGTCGTTCCAGTATTCCGTGCTGGATGAGACCTTTTTTCAGGGAATTTACCGGCTGGAGCCGGGAAACTGGCTGAAGCATCGGGCCGGCAGCTCCGGGATTACGGTACGGCGGTATTTCAGTCCGGAGCTGGCTCCGGAACCGGACAGGCGGGGAAAGGCAGGAATCCTGGAAGAAAAAAGATGGGCAGAGGAAATTGAGCGTGTCATGAAGGAAAGCATAAGACTTCATGGAAGGGCAGATGTGGAAGTGGGAGCTTTTCTGTCAGGAGGAGTTGATTCGGCTTTTGCTGCAGCATTGCTGAGCTGTGAAAACAGCGAAGAGCAGAGAGAAGCAGGAAAGAAATCTGTCTATGGGAAAAGGGCATATACGGTAGGTTTTGGACCGGAGGACAGTGCATATAATGAAACAGCAAGGGCGGGACAGATTGCAGAAAAGTATGGGCTGATTCACAGAAGCCGCCGAATTGAAGAAGAAGAGTTCTGGGAGGCAGTACCTGAAGTGCTGTATTATATGGACGAGCCTCTGGGCGATGCCTCGGCAGTATCGCTGTATTTTCTGGCACGGGAGGCGGCAAGGGATGTAAAGGCGGTAGTCTCAGGGGAGGGCTCAGATGAGCTGTTTGGAGGATACCGGATTTACTGTGAGCCAGGGGTATTGAATCTTTACCAGAAACTCCCGCAAAAATTTCGGAATAAAGCTGCGCAGCTGGCGCAAAAGCTGCCGGATGTGAAAGGGAAAAACTTTCTGATTCGGGGAAGCATGAGTGTGGAAGAACGGTTTATAGGAAACGCAAAAATATTTTCCTGTGAAGAACGCTGTGCATTGCTGAAAAATCCCCCGCAGACAGTTTCTCCCGCAGAGCTTTTGGAGAATGACTACCGGAGAACACGGGGAATGCGGGACGCGGACCGGATGCAGGAAATCGATCTGCGCCACTGGCTGGCCGGGGATATTCTTCTGAAAGCAGACCGTATGAGTATGGCTCATTCCCTGGAGCTGCGAGTGCCTTTTCTCGATCGGGAGGTTTTTGCTCTGGCCCGGAGGCTTCCGGGCAGGCAGAAACAACGCCGTGGCAAGACAAAGCGGGCGCTTCGTCTCGCCGCAGCCCGGTATCTGCCGG
This sequence comes from uncultured Merdimonas sp., assembly GCA_944378225.1. Classification (GTDB taxonomy): domain Bacteria; phylum Bacillota; class Clostridia; order Lachnospirales; family Lachnospiraceae; genus Laedolimicola. The sequence continues at coordinate 381 of CALWGE010000008.1, read as the reverse complement.
AGGAGGCAGCATCCCGGCCAAAGCTGGGATTTCCTGTACCGCTGCGGCTCTGGTTCCTGAAACCTTATGCACGGAAAAAACTTATAGATGCCTTCAGGAGCGGAGCGGCAGAAAAATACTTCCGTCAGGAAGAACTGATGCGTCTTCTGGAGGAACACGGTCAGGGACGGCGTGATAACAGCCGCAAGCTTTGGACTGTATACACTTTTTGTGTCTGGTACAGCATATACTTTTACGCTGAAACTGATAAAATGAATGAAACAGAAAAAAACCTCTGAAATTTCAGAGGTTTTTTAAGAGCGATAGACGGGACTCGAACCCGCGGTCTCGACCTTGGCAAGGTCGCGCGTTACCAACTACGCCACTATCGCATATTCTGTT